>NZ_JBRIIQ010000003.1:0-108799 GCF_052976905.1 Glaciimonas sp. GG7
CCGATGGGCGTCCCTAGTGGATAAGGACAACCACGATCTTCATGCTTAAAGTAGCGGGGGAGGACATCGCCGTTGGTAAAGTCATTTTGTCGGTCGGTACGCGTTTGCAGGCGCAGCATCTTGGTCTGGCTGCATCGGTTGGATTGGCAGACTTGCCGGTTTTACGCAAATTGCGCGTCGCCGTATTTTTTACCGGCGACGAGTTGGCGATGCCGGGCGAGACTTTAAAACCGGGCGCAATCTACAACTCCAACCGATTTGTATTGCGCGGATTGTTAGAAAATTTGGGTTGCGAACTGACTGATTACGGCATTGTCCCGGATTCACTGAGCGCTACGCGCGCCACTTTGCGCCTGGCTGCGCAACAACACGATTTGATCATTACCTCAGGCGGAGTTTCAGTCGGCGAAGAGGATCATGTTAAACCGGCAGTAGAGGCCGAAGGTCATCTGACTATGTGGCAAATCGCGATGAAGCCGGGTAAGCCGCTCGCTTTTGGTGAAGTTAAACGCGGGGATGGTGAGCATCCAGACAACGCATTTTTTATGGGTTTGCCAGGCAACCCGGTATCCAGTTTTGTGACATTTCTCCTGTTTGTGCGTCCATTTATTTTGCGCCTGCAAGGTTGCAGCAACGTGGTGCCGCAGGTTTACACCATGCGCGCAGATTTTGATTGGCCCAAAGCGGATCGGCGTCAGGAGTTTCTGCGCGCCAAAATCAATCTCAATGGCGGTCTCGATTTATTTCCACATCAGGGTTCCGGCGTGCTGACGTCTACCGTCTGGGGCGATGGCCTGGTCGACAATCCGGCTGGCAACGTCATTGCCGTTGGCGATCTGGTGCGTTTTCATCCGTTTTCAGCGCTCATGCAGTAAAAACAGCAAGTTCAACAGTCTCAGCAGGGAATTCTATGAAGATTCAATTACGTTTTTTTGCCAGTGTGCGTGAAGCGCTCAATCTGACGCAGGAGACCATCGACTTGCCTGACACCGTCATTACCGTTGGCGATGTACGCAACTACTTGCGCGCACGCGGCGGCGTTTGGGACGAGGTGCTGGGAGAGGGGCGTGCGTTACGGATGGCCTGCAATCAAGTCATGACCACGGCGGACGCGCCCATCACTCCCGATTGCGAAGTGGCGTTCTTTCCACCAGTGACCGGCGGATAGCCGTAAGGATCATCACTATGCCCATTCGTATTCAAACCGCTGACTTTGATCTTTCTGCTGAGTTGCTTGCGTTGCGTCAGAGTAATCCAAAAATCGGCGCGGTCGTCAGTTTTGTCGGTGCGGTACGCGATATCAACGACGGTAGTGCGATTGCAGAAATGACGCTGGAACATTATCCCGGCATGACTGAAAAGGCACTCACGGCGATCGTCGCGCAAGCGCAAGCGCGTTGGAATATTGTCGATGCGTTGGTGATTCATCGGGTCGGGCCGTTGCTGCCGATGGACCAGATTGTATTGGTGGCCGTTGCCTCGGCGCACCGTGGTGAAGCCTTTGCTGCTTGCGAGTTCATCATTGATTACCTCAAAACGGAAGCGCCGTTCTGGAAAAAAGAACAAACGCCCGAAGGCGCACGTTGGGTGGATGCCCGCGATAGTGACGATACGGTACTCAATAAGTGGCGACGTTAGTTTCCCAAATAAGCTTCCCGGCTGCATGATTCGGGCATCCTGATTACTCAGCCTTATCTCCCCCATCATTCTTGAAATACAACGCTAAGTCCCAATTTTCTCTATAGTAGATTTCATGCCATAGCTATCTTGGAGAACACCATGCGTTTTGACAAACTCACCACCAAATTGCAAGAAGCCATTGCCGACGCGCAAAGTCAGGCCGTCGGTAATGACAATCAATATATTGATCCGGTTCACGTCCTTATTGCCCTGTTGAATCAAGACGATGGCAGCGCCCGTTCGTTGCTACAAAAGGCGGGGGTGAATATTGCCGCGCTCTCTACCGGACTGAAGGCTGCGTTGGAGCGTTTGCCTAAAGTGTCGGGCAATGCTGGCGAAGTACAGATCGGGCGCGAATTGCTGGGATTACTCAACCTGGCCGATAAAGAGGCGCAAAAGCGTGGTGATCAGTTTGTTGCCAGTGAAATGCTGCTGCTGGGCCTGCTGGACGATAAATCCGACGCTGGCCAATTGGCGCGCCAGCATGGTCTGACCCGTAAAGCGTTGGAAGCGGCCATCAGCGCCGTGCGCGGTGGCGACAGCGTCGCCTCGCAAGATGGCGAGGGCCAGCGTGAGGCATTAAAAAAATACACGCTTGATCTCACTGAGCGGGCGCGGCAGGGCAAGCTCGATCCGGTGATCGGTCGCGATGATGAAATCCGTCGGGCGATTCAGGTCTTGCAACGGCGCAGTAAAAATAATCCGGTCTTGATCGGCGAGCCCGGCGTGGGTAAAACGGCGATTGTCGAAGGATTAGCCCAACGCATCGTCAACGGCGAGGTGCCCGATAGTCTGAAATCCAAACGGGTGTTGTCGCTGGACATGGCGTCTCTATTGGCGGGAGCCAAATACCGTGGCGAATTTGAGGAGCGGCTCAAAGCGGTCCTGAAGGAAATTGCACTCGATGAAGGCCAAACCATCGTATTTATCGACGAGTTGCACACCATGGTGGGGGCCGGTAAAGCCGAGGGCGCGATTGATGCCGGCAATATGCTCAAGCCTGCGCTGGCGCGGGGTGAGCTGCATTGCGTGGGCGCAACTACGCTCGACGAGTATCGCAAATACGTTGAAAAAGACGCCGCATTAGAGCGACGTTTTCAGAAAATTTTGGTCGATGAGCCTAGCGTTGAGGCGACGATTGCGATTTTGCGCGGCTTGCAAGAAAAATACGAAGTCCATCACGGTGTGCAGATTACCGACCCCGCCATCGTGGCTGCCGCTGAATTGTCGCATCGCTATATTACCGACCGGTTTTTGCCGGATAAGGCAATCGATCTGATCGATGAGGCCGCTGCCAAGATCAAGATCGAAATCGACTCTAAACCCGAGGTCATGGATAAGCTTGACCGGCGTTTGATTCAACTCAAAATCGAGCGCGAGGCGGTTAAAAAAGAAAAAGATGAAGCTTCGCAAAAGCGCTACAGCCTGATCGAACAGGAAATCGAGAAACTGGCGCGCGAATACGCCGATCTCGAAGAAATCTGGACCTCCGAAAAGGCCAACGCCCTTGGTAGTCAGCATCTCAAAGAAGAAATCGAAAAGCTGCGCCTGCAAATTGATGAGGCGACCCGCAATAGCGACTGGCAAAAAGTCTCTGAGCTGAAATACGGCAAGATGAATTCGCTGGAGCAGGCGCTCGACGCGCAACAGAAAAAAGATGCCTTAGCAGAGGCTAATCCAGACCCGAGCGCCAAGCCCAGATTGGTGCGTACGCAAGTCGGGGCCGAGGAAATTGCCGAAATTGTGTCCCGTGCTACGGGGATTCCCGTGTCGAAGATGATGCAGGGCGAGCGTGACAAATTGTTGAAGATGGAAGATGAATTGCATCGTCGCGTAGTCGGGCAGGATGAAGCGATTGTCGCTGTTTCGGATGCGATCCGGCGCTCCCGGGCGGGGTTGAGCGATCCGGATCGGCCGTATGGTTCGTTCATGTTTCTGGGACCTACCGGCGTCGGTAAAACCGAATTGTGCAAGGCGCTGGCAGGATTTTTGTTCGATACGCAGGAGGCCATGATTCGGATCGATATGAGCGAGTTCATGGAGAAGCATTCGGTCTCGCGCTTGATCGGTGCGCCGCCCGGTTATGTCGGTTACGAGGAGGGCGGCTATCTGACCGAAGCGGTAAGGCGCAAACCGTATAGCGTGATTCTGCTCGACGAAATTGAAAAAGCGCATCCGGATGTGTTTAATGTGCTGCTGCAGATGCTCGATGATGGTCGGATGACCGATGGTCAGGGGCGCACCGTGGACTTTAAAAATACGGTCATCGTGATGACGTCGAATTTGGGATCGCACCGGATTCAGGCGATGGAGGGCAGCGATCCCGAGGAGGTGAAGAGTGAAGTGATGGCCGAAGTCAGAGTTCACTTTCGTCCGGAGTTCATCAATCGGATTGATGAAATCGTCGTCTTCCATGCACTCGATGAAAAAAATATCGGCGCTATCGCCAAGATTCAGTTGAAGATTTTGGAGCTACGCTTAGGAAAGCTCGATATGCGGCTGGAGATTTCTGAGGGTGGACTGCAAAAAATAGCAGAAGCAGGTTTTGATCCAATCTACGGTGCACGACCCTTGAAGCGGGCGATTCAGCAATATATTGAAAATCCTTTATCCAAGCTTATTCTGGAAGGGAAATTTGGACCAAAAGACATTATTCACATTAGCGTCAGTAATGGTGAAATTGTTTTTAATAAGACAAGTTAGTCAACTGCTTTTGTATCGGAACGAGTAAAATTACGCGTTAACTTGCGCGTAGTTGATCACCATAAAAAGAGCCACAGTGGAATGCCGGGTGGCTCTTTTTTCTATGATTTAGTTGCTGGCGCAATAATTGCTTGAGTTGTATTGATACATTTTCCCAGGAAAATTTTGAAGAAATATTCGCTGCAACGGTTATTTATTCTGCCTTTCGTTATTTTGATCGTCAGTTTGGCAATCACAATGGGCTGGTCCTTATATCGTGCGGGTCAGAACGCAACGGATGCGATTTCGCATAAGACCCTCACTGATTTAATGCTCAGTATCGATCAAGCGACCGAGCGCCAGTTACACGATACCAAAGCGACTTTGCTCGTGATTACGCTTGCGCTAGTTTCCCCGACGAGTCCCAGGTCGGCATCCAATCCCCTCAATGCATCAGCGTTATCAAGCCCTTCCAACGCGCTATTTCCCAGCGAAATAGTCGATTTGCCGGAACGACTTTGGATCGCCAGCAGCCTGTTTCCTGAATCGAGTCGTTTTGTCAGTTTTGGCTCTGTTGATGGGCGGTTTATCAGCATCAGAAAAACCCGTGATACAGAGTTTATCGTGCGAGTGCGTGACACTACCTCAGGGCCCACTGCACTTTACCGGGCCAGCGGGCCGAATAGCGCGTTGACCCTGCTCACCACCGAGCAATACGATCCGCGTGGGCGAACCTGGTATGTCAATGCCCTGAAGTATGACAAACAAAGCTGGTCTCCGATCTTTGCCGAGGAGCGCAGTAACGAACCCGCCTTGGCGCTGGCGCACGTTGTGGTCGCCCAAGACAAGAAAGTAGTTGGCGTGGTTGCAGCCGAGATGCCGCTGAAGCCGTTAAGCGAATTTTTGCGCACGTTGACCATTGAAAAGAATGGCTTTGCTTTCATTGCCGAGCGCAATGGTGCTTTGATTGCCAGTTCGACCAACGACAACGCCTATGAGGGGGCGACTCATTCCGTGTCGGAAGAGGCGACAAATTTAATTCCTCTTTCGCACCAAGAGTCTCGCAGACGCAATGTGAGTGCCGCAACTTCGCCGCTTATGCGCGCGGCTTGGGTGTCGGTGCAGCCGCAATTGAAGTCACAGTTGTTGCAAGGACATTTTGGTAGCGCGGAAGAGCCACAAGAGCGACCGCCGATGATTAGTACTGCATTCAATAGTAGTTCGCTGGGACAGGTTGAGGTTGCGGCACGGGTTTTTCGTGATGCGGGCGGGCTAGATTGGATCGTTGTGCTGGCAACGCCGCGTTCCAATTTCTGGCATTCGGTTAGCAGCGGGATTTACCATAGTTTGTTGCTCGGATTAGTCGCGATCCTGATTTCGATGATATTTGGATTTGTGACCCTGCGTTGGGCTTTGCGGGATATTCGCACCTTGACCCAAGCTGCACAAAATATCGGTAGCGGCTCGCCTTTTGTACCGCTAGGAATTGATCGTCAAGATGAAATCGGCCAGTTAGCGCAGAGTTTTCAGGCCATGGAGCGCAACTTGCGTACCGACCGGCTGACCAATTTGCTCAACCGCGATTCATTGATTGCGCAAATTGCGTTTATGCAACGCAACGCAATCGATCCCAAGGTGTTTAGTTTTGCATTGCTATTTATTGATTTAAATAAATTCAAAGGCGTCAATGACCAGTTTGGGCATGAACAAGGCGATCGTGTACTCATCGAGGTTGCGCAACGATTGCAGAACGCTTTGCGCAAAGATGATGCCGTGGCGCGCTTTGGCGGTGACGAATTCGTCGTGTATTTGCACGGTGTCGCGACGCAAGACATTGCCACAGCGATTTGCCAAAAAATAATTCATCTGCTTGAGACCCCCCTTGATATGCATGACGGAACCAGCTATTCGGTGGGAGCCTCTGTGGGCGGCGCGCTCTATCCAGCTGATGGCTTGGATATCGAAACCTTGTTAAGGGTGGCCGATAGCCGGATGTACAGCATGAAAAAATTTGGCGGCCAGACCGATTAACGGTTTGTACGGAACAACCAGACTGTCATTTTTAAGGAGATGTACGTGAGTTTTTCAACCTGCGATATATGCGATGCCAATGAAGACAAGCTTGGCGATGGTCGGTTACGGGTCTTGCCGCCAGTATTTCTGGCGCTTGGCAAACACCATACTTTTTCTGGTCAGGCACGGACCCTGAAAGTTTTCGAAGACAATGCATTGGTCCGGACAACGCTTGAGACGCCCGGTCTTGGTCAGGTATTAGTCGTCGATGGCGGTGGCAGTCTGCGCTGTGCCTTAGTGGGCGGAAATCTTGGCGTGCTGGCAGAAAAAAATGGCTGGGCCGGGATCATCATCTATGGCTGCGCACGCGACTCGGCAGAGCTGGACGCTTGCGCGATAGGAATACGTGCCTTGGCGCTGCATCCGCAACGCAGCGTACGCAAAGGCTTGGGCGCGCAAGATATCCGGGTGACGATAGCTGGCGTGGCGGTTGCCCCCGGCGACTGGATCTACGTTGATGCTGATGGCGTGCTAGTGGCTGATGAAAAATTACATTAAATAAAATATGACCATGACTCTCAAACACATCGTTATCTGGAAACTCAAAGAACATGCAGAAGGCGCTGACAAGGCGACCAATGCACGCAAGTTAAAAGCGCTACTCGATAGCTGCGCGGCCCTGGTGCCGGGCATTCTTAAGTTTGAGGCCGTTATCGCGCAGGATGGTCTGGAAGCGACCTATGACGTGATGCTGAATTCGGAATTTGCTTCGCGTGCTGCGTTGGATGCTTATCAACATCATCCCGATCACGTTGCGATCAAACCTTTTGTTGGCGCGGTTCGTGAGGCGCGGCAATGTTTTGATTATGAAAGCTAGTTTAATTCGATCACTTTTTTATCTTTATATCGTTCACGAACATGTTTCCACAGCACGTCTTCCCGCTTGATAATCCCTTTCTAAAATACCTTGGCGTTGAGTTCATCGACATGGGTGAGGGCACCGCCACACTGGCATTAAATCTGCAACCGCACCACATGAATAGCGGTCAGGTCACGCACGGCGGAGTATCGATGACCATGCTCGATGTCGTCATGGCGCTGGCTGGACGCACCCTTAATCCGCACGCGACCGGCGCAGTCACGGTGGACATGAGCACCAGTTTTTTGCAGCCCGGCGGCCTGACTGGTGGTCGTGTCATCGCCAAAGGCCGGGCTTTTCATCGCACCGCGACGATGTGTTTCTGCGAGGCCGAACTATGGTACGGGAAAAAATTGGTGGCGAAATCGCTCGGTACTTTTAAATATATGCGCAGCACGCCAGCCAGTCGCAAGGCTGCGCTGGGTTCCGATAGTGCTGCGGATGCTTAAGTCTTGGTAGAAGGATTGGGAATGAAATTCACAATAACGGTGGGGAATTGGACAACGCTGGGCAGCGACGCTGGCGCGGTACGCCATGCAGTCTTCGTTATCGAACAAAACATTTCCCAAACATTGGAATGGGACGGCCAAGATCCCGTTTGCATCCACGCCGTAGCCTATGACGACGCCGGACAAGTGCTGGGGACAGGGCGGTTATTGCCCGACGGTCATATCGGTCGGATGGCGGTCAAACTGGCCGGGCGAGGGCAAGGCGTGGGCGCGGCGATTTTGCAAGCATTAATGGCGCAGGCGCGGCAACGTGGCGATGCTGCGGTTGCTCTCAATGCGCAAATGCAGGCAGAGGCGTTCTATCAGCGCTTTGGTTTTAGTCGGTACGGTGATGTGTTTATGGAGGCGGGAATACCGCATATTTCTATGCGGTATCAGTTTTAGGACTTATGCAAAATCGCCCGAGTCCGAAATATCGGCCTGTCTTGCCGGGGTGTTTTTTCGTAAGCTCTAAATATAGATGAAATGCGAGGTAAACCTCGGCATGCTCCTATGTACTTATTTTTAGCACAGAGAACATCTTGGCACCTGACATTGCTGACGACGCATTAAAAGATGCATTTTCTTATGACACTTGGTTCCTGCGTCAGATTCAAGAAGGGATAAGTTCTGCGAATGCGGGCCGCTTGGTATCTGCTGAAGATGTAGACGCAGAGTTTGCGACACGAAGAGCCAAGACCCGCCGCAAGCTAGAAGTGCCTTGAAGCTATCTTGTCGCGATAGTGGGTTTGATTTTTACCATCAAACCAACCGCTCTTCCAACACCGCCGTTCCGCACGCATGCAGCTTCACCAAGGTTGAATTGCGCGTGCCGTAATCCGGCGAGGCGATAAATACCGACGACAACAAACGTTCCCTCTCCACGCCCACGCCAGTCGATGGCAAGCGGCAATCGCCGGCCATCGTGGTATCGGTGAGCATCTCAAAGTAGGTTTCATCAGGCGCGCCCTGGCATAGCAAGCTGGCAAACTGGGCTTTGGTTCTGACAACTTTTGGCCAGCAAACATCTAGCAAGGCATTTGACAGACCGTATATTCCCGGTACCAACGGCTGCCCATTTCTCGGGTCCGATTGACCTTTGTTGGAATACCAGATTAATTCGTGACCATCATGGATGATCAAGTTGAAGCCGTTATAGTCGTTAGCAACCGCACTGATCTGCGCAATGTAGTCAGCCGAGCTGGTATCGCTGTCGAGGAAGTCGGTTGCCAAGGCCCCACGGCTGGGTGCATTTTCATGCCGCTCTGCTGGTGCACGCACGTTGGTGATGGCGGCGAAGCGTCCGGTCCGGCTGATGCCCAACCAAGTGCCGCCATCTTGCAGATCGCGCCCTGCATAAATATCTGGACGATCTTCCCACCAACTTGCAGGCGCGCTGGGACGTGCATAAAACTCATCGCGATTAGCGGCGGCAATGAACGGCAGGCCGGGGACTACTTTCCAGGAAAAAACGATTAGGCACATGGTGAACCTGCGACAGAAAATGGTGAAATAGAATCAAAAGTGGATTCACGCATAAACCACTCAGCATGACGCTGGCCATTGATCATGGATGCAACGCCACTATCGACAACCGCATGCTCTACGCTCTGCGCAAAACTTTCGGGCACCTCCAGATAAACCTCCATCCAGGTGTGACACCCCTCCTTGATTTCTGGTCGCCGTTTTAGTGCTGTGGCGATCTGGTGCTCACGCGACAGCACGGCCTGCATCGCCGTTGCTGCCTCGGTAAACTGCTCGGCATCATCAGCGGCTACGCGGTAATAAATGTAGAGATCCATCTGTATTGGTCTTTAGCTCAGCTTAGCCACGGGTGCGACCGGCTCTGGCATTGCGTAAGGCAGCGGCAGAAAGGTCAGTTCCGGACCATTGGCCGAGCCTAAACGGACGCTTCCATTGTCGAGCGCCGCGAGTTTGATTTCCAACAGGCAAGTAGACATGTCAGCATCGTGCGCAAGCCGCGCTGCATTAATAATCATGCCGCAGGGTTGTAATGGGTCAGCGCTGGAAAAGACTTCTGTCGCGCAGGCAACGTCTGCCGCAGCAACGTTTGCCAATACCGCACGGCGCTTGAGTTTGCCCAGATATTGACTGCGGGCGACGATTTCCTGACCCGGGTAACATCCTTTTTTGAAATTCACGCCGCCGACGACTTCGTAATTAATCATTTGCGGTACAAACTGGTCTTGCGTTGCCAGAGTAATCTGAGGGATCGCGGCCTGAATTTGTCCTAATTGCCACACGCGCGAATCGACTGCTGGCAGGGTTGTTAACAGGGTCGGCCACGCATCGATGGCGATGTCAGGCGTTGTGATCCACTGATAGCGGGCAATGCCATTGGCATCGTCACAACGCATCAGCGTCCCGGCTACGTTTGTGATGCTGGCGTAAGGCGTGGCTGGCAATTCAGCAAACCAAGGCGCAAGTGCTATGCCGACGGCAGCGCCGCCCAGGCCAAGCGTCGCGTGGCTGTCGGTGACATCGGTGAGGGTGGCTTTGGCGCGCATGATAAACATTTGCAGGCGCTTGTGTATCGCAGGCAAAATCTCACGCGGCAGTTGCAGAAAAATAGTGTCATCGTGCTTCCACATCAACAACGTCGCCAGCAAGCGCCCTTTGGGAGAGCAATAACCCGCCAGTCGAACCTCATTGAGCGGTAATTGGGCGACATCGTTGGTGAGCTGGTTATGCAAAAAATTGACTGAATCGTCTCCCTTTAATGCGAGCAGACCAGGTTCAGTCAACGATGCGACGAAATTACCGCCTGCATCTGGTGACGTTTGCTGTAATTGAACAGCGTTTTGGGTGATTAATTCTTGCCAATTGGTTGATATTTTAGTCATAAATTCGAGGGGTTTTCAATTCAGCGATTATCATATTGGGTTGATTATAAAGATGCGGCAAAAAAGCGTCGGGTCAAGCCGATTTTCAATCATTTAACAACCCCGCGGAGCGATTGACCTTGTTTAAGAAACTATTTTTTTTTATTGTCGTACTGAGTTTACTGGCCGTTGGCGGCATGGCTTATTGGACCAAGCAGCCGGTGATTGATGCGGGGGAACCGATTCCTTTCACCATCAAGCCCGGCAGCGGTCTTGACAGCGTAGTAGAGCAAATCGCCAGCGCAGGGGTTCCCGTCAATCCTGATTTGCTGGGTTTGCTGGTCCGATTGACTGGAAAAAGCAGCAAACTCAAAGCGGGCAGTTATGAAATAAAACCGGGCACAACGCCCTTGCGCTTAATTACACAATTGGTGCGCGGCGAATTTGCACAAGAATCGTTGACCGTGATTGAAGGCTGGACTTTTCGGCAGATGCGGCAGGCCGTGGCTGCCCAAACTGCGCTCAAGCACGATACGCAAGCACTCTCGGACACCGAGTTGCTCGCCAAAGTGACCACTGACTACAGCATGCCCGAGGGCTTGTTTGCGCCGGATACCTACTTGTTCGCCAAAGGATCGAGCGATTTGCAAGTCTATAAACAGGCGCATACCTTGCTGCTCAAACGCCTCAATGCAGCGTGGGAAGCGCGGGACAAGGATGTATCGCTGCCTTATAAAACACCCTACGAAGCGCTCATCATGGCCTCGATCGTCGAGAAAGAAACCGGACGCCGGGCCGAGCGCACCAATATTGCCGGTGTCTTCATCAATCGGTTGCGCCTCGGCATGCTGCTGCAAACCGACCCAACCGTGATCTACGGCATGGGAGATCAATACAACGGCAGTATTCGCAAACGTGATTTGACGACCGACACGCCCTACAATACGTATACGCGGGCCGGGCTGCCGCCCACCCCGATTTCCTTGCCCGGCAATGAGTCCTTGTATGCGGCGATGAATCCTGCCAAAACCGATGCGTTGTATTTCGTCTCCCGGGGCGACGGTAGCAGTCATTTTTCGACTAACCTCAGCGAACATAATCAAGCGGTGAACAAATATCAGCGCTGAATCAGCGTTGATCGAGTGAAAATCTATGAAATCAACTGCAAAATTTATTACCTTTGAAGGCATCGACGGTGCCGGAAAATCCACGCACATCGGCTTTGTCGCCGACCTGTTGCGCGCGCGTGGGCTGACCGTAGTGTCAACCCGCGAGCCCGGTGGAACCGATCTGGGCGAAGCCTTGCGCGAACTGGTCCTGCATCAAAAAATGCATCTGGAAACCGAGGCGATGCTGATGTTTGCATCGCGTCGCGAGCATCTCGCGCAAGTTATCGAACCGGCGCTGGCAAGGGGCGATTGGGTGGTGTCTGATCGGTTTACCGATGCCACGTTTGCGTATCAGGGCGGCGGCAGAAAGCTTGCGCTCGAGAAACTCGATGTATTAGAGCAATGGGTGCATCCTCACTTGCAGCCGGATTTGACGCTGCTGTTTGACGTGCCGCTTGATGTGGCGCGTACACGCCTGAACGCCACCCGCAATCTGGATCGGTTCGAGCAGGAACAGGCTGCATTTTTTGCCGATACCCGCGCCGAATATTTACGCCGGGCCGCGCAATTTCCAACCCGTTTCCGCATTATCGATGCGACCCGGTCGATAGCTGACACCCGGCAGGCGTTGGAGCAAATCGTGGCAGCGCTGTGATGACGAATCCGATATTTCCGTGGCAGCTTGATGCCTGGCAACAACTGCAACACATGCGGCCCCGCATGCCGCACGCGATTTTGTTTCATGGTGCGCAAGGGATCGGTAAGGTCGTGTTTGCAGAACAGTTTGCGCAATCTTTATTTTGCGAGCAGCCTTTAGCCAATGGTCACGCCTGTTGCGCATGCGCATCGTGCGGCTGGTTCGTGCAGCAAAATCATCCCGATTATCGTCGGATACGCCCGGAAATTCTGGAGGATGAAGACACGCGTGACACGGCTGATGGTGCCGACGATGACAGCAAAAAAACCGCCAAAGCTACCAAAGCACCGTCGAAAGAAATCAAGATCGATCAAATCCGCGCATTAGCCGGATTCATGAATGTCTCGACGCATCGTCAGGGGCAACGTGTCGTGGTGCTGTACCCTGCGGAAACCTTGAATGGCGCTGCCGCCAATGCCTTGCTGAAAACGCTGGAAGAGCCACCGCCAAACACCGTGATCTTGCTGATCACCAATAGTCTGGATCGACTGTTGCCGACGATATTGTCGCGCTGCCGCAAATTTCCTATGCCGCATCCGTCGCAGCAAGAGGCACTCGGCTGGCTGCGGCAACAAGGCGTGGCAGACGCGGATATGTGGCTGGCCGAACAAGGCGGTGCGCCCTTGACGGCACAGGCGCAGTCGCAAAGTGACGCACGCGAGCTGATCGATGCGCTGTTGGCGTATTTGAGCGTGCCCGGTATCGATGGGGCATTGAAAAGCGCCGAGCGGTTGCAGAAAACCTCGGTGGCGGAGTTACTCGGATGGCAGCAGCGCTGGCTGTATGATTTGCTGTCGCTCAAGATGACGGGCACGGTTCGTTATTATCCGCGTCATCAAAAAGCGTTGGCAGCATTGGCTGGGCGGGTGCAAACGGGGGCATTGTTAAAAGCCTTAAAAGCTTGCAACGAACGCCGGGCGATTGTCGAGCATCCTTTGTCTGCACGACTTTTTATCGAAGATATGTTGTTGGATTACGCAAAGATTTTTGCATAGGAGATATGCATGGTTGAAACTGGCGTCAAATTAGCACGGCCAACAGTCTTGTCTTTGGCCATCAAGGAAAAATCGGCTTTGTATGCGGCTTATATGCCCTTCTTAACCCACGGTGGTATTTTCGTACCAACCACTAAGGCCTATGCGATGGGAGATGAGGTGTATTTGATCCTCAGTCTTATGGAGGACTCTGCCAAATATCCGATTGCCGGCAGGGTCGCCTGGATTAGCCCGGCTGGGGCGAATAATAATCGCGCCCAAGGCATAGGCGTACATTTTCCTAACGATGACAGCGGTAACCGTTTGCGTCTGCGCATAGAAGAAATTTTGGGTGCAGCACTAGGTTCAAGTCGTCCCACTCACACTTTATAAGCATCGAATACACATGAAATATCATCACAGGCTGGCAACCCAACAAGATTTGGAAGCGATCGTTGCCATCTATAACAGCACCATTGCATCCCGTGAAGTCACCGCTGATACCGAGCCGGTATCGGTTGCCTCGCGTCAAGCCTGGTTTGATCACCATAATCCGACGTTACGTCCACTATGGGTGGTTGAACAGCCTGATGACAGTACTGCTCCAGGCATCATCGGATGGCTTTCGTACTCGGATTTTTACGGTCGCCCGGCTTATGCCGGTACTGCGGAAATTTCGATCTACATCCACGAAGCCGCACGCGGCAAAGGGATAGGCCGTTACTTGATGGAGCAGGCAATTGCTTATGCGCCGCATGTCAGCGTGCACACTTTGCTGGGGTTTGTGTTTGGTCACAATGAACCGAGTCTGAAATTGTTTGAGGTCTTCGGCTTTGAGCGTTGGGCCAACATGCCGCGGGTGGCAACGCTGGATGGTATTGAGCGTGATCTGGTGATTTTAGGCAAACGCGTTTTTTAAGCTTATTTCTTAAACTTATTTCTTAAGCTCATTCACTATTTTTTATATCGATTTCGACCATGTACATCGACTCTCACTGCCACATCAATTTTCCTGAACTGGCCGCCAGAATGCCGGAAGTGTTGGCCAAAATGGCGGAAAACCAGGTGACTCACGCGCTGTGCGTGTCGGTCGATTTGCCCGATTTTCCGCAAGTGTTGGCACTCGCAAAAACCTATCCGCACATCTACGCCTCGGTTGGCGTCCATCCGGACTATCAAGACACGCCGGAGCCGTCGGTGGATGAGTTGATTCGTCTGTCCGATCATCCAAAAATTATCGCCATCGGCGAAACCGGGCTGGATTACTTTCGCCTGACCGGTGATCTGGAATGGCAGCGTGAACGTTTTCGTCGTCATATCCGCGCCTCGCGTGCGACCGGAAAGCCATTAATTATTCATACCCGCGCAGCATCGGAAGACACGATCAGGATCATGCAAGAAGAGGGTGCTGGCACTAACGCTGGCGGTGCTGGCGGCGTGATGCATTGCTTTACTGAATCATTGGCAGTGGCTGAGGCGGCTATTGAAATGGGTTTTTATATTTCATTTTCCGGCATCGTTACTTTTAAGAGTGCAAAGGATTTGCAAGCCGTTGCATTAGCGGTCCCGCTGGCGCAGATATTGATCGAAACCGACTCTCCCTACCTGGCACCGGTACCGCATCGGGGCAAAATGAATGAGCCTGGTTTTGTGGTCCATGTGGCCGAATATCTCGCCAATCTCAAAGGCGTACCGGTGGCGCAGATTGCGCAACAGACGACGGACAATTTTTTTAACTTATTTAAACTGATACGAGAGGTGACGCATGATTAATGTTGCACAATCAAAACAACCGGCGATGGTGACGCACCATCGCCGGTTTTTTTTATCCGCAATCGCTGCACTGATGTTGACCGGGATGCTGGCGATTTTTCCGCTGGTCTTGCCATTAACCGCATCAGCCGCTGATCTCACACCCTCAGAGACATTCTTCAGATTGGTTCAGCTAGATGATTATCGAAGTCTGCCTAAGTTACTCGCCGCCGGGATGGACCCGAATATGGTGGAGAGCAAGCGTGGCGATACCGGCCTCATTGCAGCGCTGCGTGAAGACGCAATGCAATCGTTCAATGTATTGATCAATACGCCGGGAGTTGATCTCAATGCCCGCGCTCGAAATGGCGATACGGCTTTAATGATCGCTGCGTATAAGAATAATGTTGTGGCCGTAAAAGCCTTGCTCGATAAAGAGGCTGGGCCGAATACGACCGGATGGACCGCGTTGCATTACGCGGCGGCGGTGGGCAATAATGAGATTGTGCAACTGTTGCTCGATGCATCGGCCTACATCGATGCCGGTTCACCGAATCAGACTACGCCGATCATGATGGCGGCGCGCGCTGGCAAAATTCTGACGGTTAAATTACTGCTGGATGAAGGCGCCGACGTGACGCTGAAGAACGATGTTGGAATGACTGCGATTGATTTTGCGAAACAATTTGAGCATCAGGATATTGTTGATGGGCTCACGCATCGCTTGAAACAAGCAGAGCTGAGATAGGGCGCTGTTTATATTGTCCATGCAAGCGTAAAAAATTACATTTGTATATTATTGAATAAATATTGATGCCATTATGATAATTGATTTATTATTAATATAACTCAACACACATGAACCCCATACGCGCTGGAATGTATGACAAATAGCAGCGATGTGTGCAATGTAGCAAAGGTCTTTTTGCACCTTGTTTAATTTGTACTAGACTAAATTGAGCAGCCTTCTGGAATGAAAATTGCGCTGCTTAGTATTTCCAAATACGTCGCTTTCTTTGGGAGGTCGCTATGGAACTTCACATGCATACCCATCATTTTGCATCGCGCAGGCCCGATTGGGCTGCGGCGGCGGTGTCAGGGTTCGTCGGCGGGGCAGCTCTGATGGTGTTGGAGCTGGTCTGGTCGTCAGTATTTGCAGCGACCAATCCATGGGCAATGTCGCATCTGATTTCAGCCATCGTGATGGGGCGGGATGCCTTGCAAACGATGGATTTCAGCGTCGGCATCGTAGCTACTGCTTTGATTACGCACTATGTGTTGGGTATTGTTTTCGGCCTTATTTTATGCGCCATCATTGCGCCATTTCACTTCGACTCAAGCATAGGCATGATCATGCTCACCGGTGCAGTATTCGGGCTGGTTCTATACGCATTTAATTTTTATGGCATGGCCCGGTTTTTCCCCTGGTTTGCCGAGATACGCGGCTGGGCGGCGTTGATTGCGCATCTGATTTTTGGTTTGGTTACGGCTGGGATGTATTGGACGCTTGAGCGACATGATGCGCTGAAATAGTGCGCCCCGACAGTTCGGCTGACAGGCGGTAAAACGCTGTGGGAGTCTTTGTATGTTTCTTCGCTTCCATGGCTTGGTTGATCTTGGTCACTAATTGGTCACTAATACGGACTCAAGAGGATCAATATGGCTATGGCCGTCGTACTCATCGTGCTGGTCGACATAGCGGTGCTGTTTCATCTCTATAGTCCGTGGTGGGCCACGCCGCTGGCTTCAAACTGGCATCAGATGGATGTCACCCTGACGATTACGTTGGCCATCACCGGTTTTATCTTCGTCTTTCTCACTCTTTTCTTGGTCTACACGTTACTGCGCTTTGGTCATCGCAAAGGCCGTCGCGCCGGATATCAACCAGAGCATAAAAAACTGGAATGGTGGCTGACCGGCGTGACCACACTTGGCATCGTAGCGCTCCTGGCACCGGGGTTGCTGGTGTATGCGGATTACGTCAACGTGCCGTCTAACGCGATGCGCGTGGAAGTGCTGGGTCAGCAATGGCAATGGCGGTTTCGCTTTTCGGGCGCCAGCGGCAAACTGGGACGCAGCAGCATCGACTTGGTCAGCGCTGCCAATCCTTTTGGCATCGATCCTGCTGATGCGGCCGGTCAGGACAATATTCTTATTAATAGTAATGAGCTGCATTTGCCGGTCAACATGCCGGTAGAGATGCTGCTGCGTTCGCAAGATGTATTGCACGATTTTTTTGTGCCGCCTTTTCGCGCCCGGATGAATATGGTGCCGGGCATGGTCACATCGTTCTGGTTCACGCCGAATAAGGTCGGACGCTATGAGGCTTTATGCGCGCAACTCTGCGGCGTGGGTCACGCCAACATGCGCGCCTATGTGGTGGTGGAGGAGTTGGCTGACTTCAAACAATGGCTAAAAGCGCAGCCGACTTTCGCCGTGTCGATGTTGCTGCCGCAACCGTCTTCATTGGGGACGACGCCCGATACGCTGATTGCGCAAGGCCGGGCGTTGGCGACATCCCGAGCCTGCGTTTCTTGCCACACGGTGGACGGTAACGCCTTGGTCGGGCCGACCTGGAAGGGCTTGTTTGGCAAGACGGAGACCATGGAAAACGGCAGTACTGCGCTGGTCAATGAGGCTTATCTGAAGGAGTTTATTCGCCATCCAACGCTGCACGCGGTCAAGGGGTATACGCCGATCATGCCGAAGATTCCCTTGACGGAGGACGAGTTGACGGCACTGGTGGCGTACATCAAATCTTACGGCGCGGTGCCAGCGCCCAAGGACGCCAGTAAGTAATCTATAAAAATTCCGGGGACGGCCATGACCAGCACCGATGACAGCACTCTGCATGCACCGCAAAGTTTCTTTCTGAAATATATCTGGAGCCAGGATCACAAAGTGATCGCCGTGCAGTATTCCTGCGTGGCGATCATCGCTGGCCTGGTCGGTCTGGTGCTGTCGAATCTGATGCGTTTGCAGCTCGGTTTTCCGGGCCGCTTCGCGGGCATTGATGCGACGCATTATTACCAGTTCATGACCATGCACGGCATGATTATGGTGATTTATTTGTTGACCGCGTTGCTGCTGGGCGGGTTTGGTAATTATTTGATTCCGCTCATGGTGGGCGCGCGCGATATGGTATTTCCGTATCTGAATATGCTGAGCTTCTGGACGTATTTTTTGTCCGTCATTGTGCTCATGAGCAGCTTCTTTGTACCGGGTGGGCCGACCGGCGCTGGCTGGACGCTGTATCCGCCGCAAGCGATTTTGCCGGGTACGCCGGGCTATGAGTGGGGCATCATTTTGATGCTGGTATCGCTCTTGATCTTTATTGCGGCGGCAACGATGGGTGGTCTGAATTATGTGACGACCGTGCTGCAAGCGCGTACCGAGGGTATGACGCTGATGCGTATGCCGTTGACGGTGTGGGGAATTTTTGTCGCGACCATTTTGGCGCTGCTGGCTTTTCCTGCCTTGTTTGTCAGCGGGATCATGATGTTGCTCGATCGCACCTTGGGAACCAGTTTTTTCATGCCTGCGTTGCTATCGATGGGAAAAGCCAGCGGATATAACGGCGGTAGCCCGCTGCTGTTCCAGCATTTATTCTGGTTTTTCGGTCATCCCGAGGTCTACATCGTAGCCTTACCGGCGTTCGGGATTGTGTCCGATCTCATTAGCGTGCATGCGCGCAAATGTATTTTCGGCTACCGCACGATGGTCTGGGCGATTCTTGCCATCGGCGTTCTCAGCGTACTGGTCTGGGCGCATCACATGTTCGTCAGCGGCATGAATCCGTATTTCGGCTTTTTCTTCGCGACGACTACGCTGATCATTGCGATCCCGACCGCCATCAAGGTCTACAACTGGCTGCTGACCTTGTGGGACGGCGATATTCATATGTCGGTGCCGATGTTGTTCGCGCTGGGGTTTATCAGCACTTTTCTGATGGGCGGGCTGACCGGATTATTTTTGGGAAATGTCAGTGTCGATATCCCTTTGTCGAACACATATTTCGTCGTCGCACACTTTCATATGGTCATGGGCGTGTCGCCGCTGCTGGTGATTTTTGGTGGGATTTATCACTGGTTTCCTAAGGTTAGCGGACGGATGTTGAACGATAGTCTGGGCAAGGTACATTTTTGGATGACTTTTGTGGGGACTTACGCGATTTTTTTTCCGATGCATTACCTGGGGATACTCGGGATGCCGCGTCGTTATTACGCGTTCGAGGGCTATCAATTCATTCCATCCTCGGTCCAGTCCCTGAATGCTTTCATCACTGTGGTGGCGTTAATCGTTGCGACCGGCCAAATTTTGTTTATCTTCAATTTGATCTGGAGCACGTTTCGCGGCAAGCGTGCCGACGCCAATCCGTGGCGTGCCGCCTCGCTCGAATGGCAGACCCCGACGACACCGCCCGGGCATGGCAATTGGGGCGCGCATGTGCCGGTGGTGTATCGCGGTCCTTACGCGTACAGCATCCCCGGCGCGCAGGAGGATTTTATTGCTCAGAATGCGCCGCCGATCATTGCGGCGACGGGCCCGGGCGTGAGTGTGGGAGCGAGGGAGTACTGACATGACCACCGCCATGACGATAAAAGTAGAGGATCCAAGGCGTCGTCCGGTTGATATCCGTGCGGCTACGATGAGTGTTGCGGTATGGCTGTTTATCGGCGTGGCGACGATGCTGTTTTCGTTGTTTATTGCCGCGTATGTGATGCGGATGAACGCTGGCGATTGGTCTGCGATTGTCATGCCGTGGCAGCTTTGGATCAGTACCGGGTTATTGATCGCTATCAGTGTGATGTTGCATGTGGCGGATAAGCCGGGACGATTCATCTCATTGATGGGGTCGCTGCAACTAAGGAGATGGATAGCAATACCGCGATTAACGCTGGCGCGCTATCTATTGATCGCTGGCGGCACTTGTGGCGGGTTGTTTTTGGGATCCCAATTATGGGGCTGGCAGGCACTGCACATGATGCACGTGACAGCGGCTGGCAATCCGGCTGCGAGTTTTTTCTATTTACTGACGGCGATGCATGGGATGCACGTTGTTGGCGGCATCGTTGGTTGGGGACGGACGGCGCGCTATGCGTGGTTGCATGCCGTGGGGGATGCAGATATGCCGGATGTGCGCTGGCGCATCGCGCTGTGCGCACGTTATTGGGATTTTTTGCTATTGGTATGGATTGCGCTGTTTGCCGCGTTGGGCTGGCTGACACCGGAAGTGGTGCGTTTTATTTGCGGCGCACGCTAAAAAAGGAGGCGGTATGGACGTGCCGGTGAATCCACTCATGCCAGAAAATAGTGAGGTCGTCCCGCCCGCTCGCTGGCGTCAGTTGGCGAACGACTGGTCGGCTGATCGTGCGGCTTTTCAGGTGTCCTGGGGCAAGGCGATGATGTGGATTTTCCTGCTCTCGGACACGTTTATTTTTAGCTGTTTTCTGGTCGGCTACATGACGGTTCGGATGTCTGGCACCGCACGCTGGCCGGACCCGAGCGTGATGTTTGCGCTGCATATCGGCGGGGTCACAGTGCCGTTGCTGCTAATAGCGATCATGACGTTTGTGCTCATTAGTAGCAGCGGGACGATGGCGATGGCGGTGAATTTTGCGTATCGCCGTGAGCGAGTACGGGCTGCCGTCTTGATGTTGATTACCGCCGGGTTTGGCGTGGCATTCGTGAGCATGCAGGCGTTTGAATGGACCAATCTGATCGTCAATGAGGGCGTGCGTCCATGGGGCAATGCCGTGGGCGCTCCGCAGTTCGGTGCGGCTTTTTTTATGATCACCGGCTTTCATGGCCTGCATGTGTCGATCGGTGTGATTTATCTGGTGACGGTGGCGGTGCGGGTATTACTGGGGCGCTATGAACGTAGCGAGAATTATCAGATTGTTGAAATTGCGGGCTTGTATTGGCACTTTGTGGATTTGGTCTGGGTGTTTATTTTTGCGCTGTTTTATCTTTGGTGAGGGCGATGATGGATACTCCGCATTCCACCGGTGAGCAACATCCGACTAGTCTCTATCTCAAAATATGGGGCTTGTTGTTTGTGCTTAGCACGCTGTCTTACATGGTTGATTATTTGCAGTTTCACGGCTATCTGCGCTGGACCTTGATTGTGTTGTTGATGCTGCTCAAGGCCGGGCTGATTGTGGCTTTTTTTATGCACATGGCGTGGGAACGTCTGGCGCTGGTGTATGCGATTCTGGTGCCGCCGCTGTGCTTGCTGGTGCTGGTGGTGTTGATGGCGACGGAGGCGCATTACACCTTTGTGACGTGCTTATTATTTTTCCGCTGAGCGGGGGCTCAGCGGTTTCGTTTCTTAATTGGGCATCAGAATTTGCGGCCCGACATCCTTGATATCTTTGGTCCCGGTCAACGCCATGCTCACATCTAGCTCCTGCTGCATGATTTGCAGCATTTTGGTGACGCCCGCTTCGCCCATCGCGCCCAAACTGTAGAGAAAAGCGCGACCGATCATCGTGCCTTTGGCGCCTAGCGCGACGGCTTTTAATACGTCTTGACCGCTACGGATACCGCCGTCAAACCAGACTTCTATCTGATCGCCGACTGCTTCAACGATGGCTGGCAAAGCAGAAATCGAGGACACCGCGCCATCAAGTTGACGACCACCGTGATTGCTGACGACGATGGCGTCGGCCCCGCTGGCGGCGGCGATTTTGGCGTCTTCAACGTCGAGAATGCCTTTGAGGATCAGTTTGCCGCCCCATTGCTGTTTGATCCAGGCGATATCGTCCCAGGACAGGGTTGGATCGAATTGGCTGGCAGTCCATTTGCTGAGGGTCATAATGCCCTCGCCACCTTTAACGTGACCGGCCAGATTGCCGAAAGTTTTGCGTCCACCCAGTGCGCGCAAGGCCCACGCTGGTTTGCTGGCCAGATCGATGATGTTGGCGAGGGTGAGTTTTGGCGGGACTGACATGCCGTTTTTAATATCTTTGTGGCGCTGCCCGAGAATCTGTAAATCGAGCGTGAGGACTAGCGCGGAACATTTTGCTGCCTTGGCCCGTTCGATCAGAGATTTGACGAAACCGCGATCACGCATGACGTAGAGCTGAAACCAGAACGGCTTAGTGGTCACGCTGGCGACGTCTTCGATCGAGCAAATGCTCATAGTCGAGAGCGTGAACGGAATGCCGAATTTTTCAGCCGCAATCGCGCCCAGCATTTCACCATTCGCCCATTGCATGCCGGTGAGTCCGGTTGGGGCAATGGCGACCGGCATGGTCACTTTTTCGCCAATCATGGTCGTAGCAGTTGTGCGCTGATCGACGTTAATGGCGACGCGCTGGCGTAACTTTAAGGCGGCCAGATCGGTGCTGTTGGCGCGATACGTGCCTTCGGTGTATGAGCCGCTGTCGGCGTAGTCGTAAAAAGCTTTCGGGACCCGTTTCTGAGCGAGTACGCGCAGATCTTCGACGCAGGTGATGACGGGCATGGTTTCTCCGTGAGTGTTTAAAGTTATTTACTTGTATTTAGCGCAACCGCCATCGTAGGACAAAAGGGGGCTTCGTTGGGAGAGAATGACGCGGGTTTCAGGTGAAGAGTTTTCAACTGGGACTTCGCAGCTTATTTTTAGCTCGATAATTTCATGGCAATGAATTCTTTGGCTGCTTTATTGCCGCTGCGGACTGCGGACTCCAGCGTCGCGGGATAGTCGCCAATGGTGTAGTCGCCAGCCAGAAATACGCCTGCTATGCCAGTATTGTTTGCAGGGCGGGTGAGGGCGGGCGTGCAGGCAAAGGTTGCGCGTTTTTCGGAAATGATCTTGGTCCAGAGCGGATGCGCCAGCTCGGGGCGTTGGAATACTCGGGCTAATTGTGCGGCAATGGCGTTAGTCAATATTGCGTGGCTGTTGCCAATGGCGTTGCCTGAGGCGCTGATGACGACGGCTAGCAGACCTGCGTGGGTCGGATCAAGTTGGCCGCGATCAAATACAAATTGGCCCCAGTCGCCTTTAGTAGCGTCTTCAATGAGCGCAAAAAAAGGACGCGGCAGGGAAACACTGGGCGCGAATTGCAAATAACAGGTGGTAATGGGCTCGTAGGTGAAGCTTTGCAGCAGCGTGGTGTCGGTTAAATCGGCCAGTAAGTTTGCCGCAATGTCGGGCGGCGTGGCGATGATGACGGCATCGAAATCGCCCTCCTCAACAGCATGATTGGTCATGAGTCGCCAGCGCTTGTCGTTGGCTTGCAATTGGCGGATGTTGCAACCGAGACGCACGCTGCCGCCGTGCTGCGCAATAAATGCGGCGGCGTTATCCGGCAATAAACTGCTCAGATTTACGCGCGGTAACAGCATGTCAGAGGCGGCCCGGCGTGCGCCCAGACTATCGCGCAAGACAGCCAGAAAAACTTGTGCCGAGGCTTGTGCTGGCGGCGTATTGAGGGCCGCGATACACAACGGTTCCCATAGCAATTTGATCAGGCGCTCGGTCTGATCGAAACGTTCTAGCAAGGTACTGACGCTGCAATCGTCATGCAGTTGCCAGCCCATCCAGCGGGCGGCTGAATTGAATCGTGCCAGCGCGAGCTTGTCTTCCCGGCTTAATCCTTGGGCACGCCATAAAGCGGCTAACAGATGCAACGGCGCAGGCAGCCGGGGAGCCGAAAAGGTCATGCCGCTGCTGCTGGCGGGATAGCACATTTGTAATGGCAGGCGTAACAACGCGGTGGCGGGATTGACGCCGACTTTGCGCATCAATTGCAAAGTCTGTTTGTAGGCACCTAGTAGGATGTGCTGGCCGTTATCGACGGTGATGGCCTGGTTTGCTTCTGCCGCCTGCACAGTCACGCCTCTGGCGCGCCCCCCAAGTACACGGCTGGCCTCGAACAGCGTGACCTGATAGTGGCTGCCAGTCAGAGCGACAGCTGCTGCGCAACCGGCCCAACCGGCACCGATGACGGCGACCTTGCGCTGGTTGGCCAGATCAGCCACGAATATAGGTCTTCCATGCCAGCCATAGTTTGCGGATGGGTGTGAGTGAAATGCGTTGATTGAGGACGTGAAAGCCATCGTGTTCGATTTCGTCCAGCAATGCCCGGTAGATCGCCGCCATCATCAATCCCGGGCGCTGGGCGCGGCGGTCTTCTTTGGGCAGTAGGGCGAATGCTTCGTCATACATTTGCTGCGCACGCGCAACCTGAAAGCGCATCAGCTTTACAAAGTTATCGCTATGCCGTGCATTGAGGATATCGGCGGCGGTGACGTGGAATTGCTGGAGTTCGTTGACGGGCAAGTAAATCCGGCCTTTGCGACCATCTTCGCCGACGTCGCGAATGATATTGGTGAGCTGAAAGGCCAGGCCTAGTTTTTCAGCAAACTCCAGGGTTTGCGGCTGAGTCACGCCGAAAATGCTGGCCGACAAAATGCCAACAACGCTGGCGACGTGCCAGCAATATTGTTTGAGGCCGGGATAGTCCAGATAGCGGGTCTGATTCAGATCCATTTCCATGCCGTCGATGATGGCTTGTAGATGTTTACCATCAAGTTGATACGTTTGCAGATGGGGTTGTAGCGCCTTGGTCACCGGATGGCTGGGATTGCCAGCGATCATCGCGGCGATTTCTTTGCGCCACCAGACGAGTTTGGTTCGGGCTACGGCCTCGTCGGTGCAATCATCGACGGTGTCGTCAACTTCGCGACAGAAGGCATACAGTGCTGTGATGGCGCGGCGTCGTTCGGCGGGTAAAAACAGAAAGCTGTAGTAAAAACTTGATCCGCTCTGGGCGGCTTTTTGTTGGCAGTAGTCGTCGGGAGACATGGAGGATCTTGTGTGTGAGTTTGTATGATGGGCAATCGGCATTGCTGGTTGCCGCATATTTTGGTGAACGCGATGTTAGCGCATCTTGGTACTTTGGCGCATCCGTATTGCGCGCCATGCCAGGATCAGCCAGTCGATCTTGCCTAAAGTTGGTCGATGGCGAAAAACGTCGTAACCGACCATTTCTATGCGTTCCAGTATCCGTAGGCCACCTTGAATGACGAGCCGTAGCTCCCAGCCGATGCGCCCGGGCAGGCGCAGGGCGAGCGGTGCTGCATCTTGCATCATTGCCCGTGTGCGTTGTACTTCGAACTGCATCAAATGACGCCATGCATGATCGGTATTGGCAGCGGCAATGTGGGCCTGCGTCACGCCGAAGCGCTGCAAATCTTCTAACGGTAGATAAATACGTTCTTTTTGCCAGTCAATGGCGACGTCTTGCCAGAAGTTAATGAGTTGCAAAGCGGAGCAGATGGCATCTGAATCGCGCATATTGTCGGCATTCGCAGCGCCGTATAAGTGCAGCATCAGGCAACCGACCGGGTTTGCTGAGCGTTGGCAATAATCGCGCAAGTCTTCAAAGCGGGCGTAGCGGGTAGTGACGACATCTTGTTTGAAGGCCGATAACAGGGCGCGAAATGGTGCTATCGGCAGTGCGTACTCGTCGATGATTGTGTGCAGTGGCTGGAATAAAGCGATGTCGGCAGGTTTTTGTTGTTCAATTCGGTCTAAGGCAGCATCAAAGTCGTTTAACGCGGCTAGTCGCTCGCCGGGGCTGGCTTCGCCTTCGTCGGCAATATCGTCGGCAGTCCGGGCGAATGCATAAATTGCTTGCACAGCCGGGCGTAAGCGCACCGGTAGCAACCATGAGGCTACGGGGAAATTTTCGTAATGATTTATTGGCATAACAAATAATTCTAAGTAGTTATGTTGACGCATGTTTAGCTTAAAGCGGGACGGCAAGTTTTGTATTTGAAGATGCAGTGGTCCAAGTGCGCGGAGTTTTAGCTTTTTTCAGCCATCGAATAGTAAAGGAAAAACCAGTTCACACAGACAAATTAGTCTCAATTTGTCTGTGTAATAATGATGGGGTGGCGGCGTATTCAGGATATGAATTTATACCGAGTCATTTGCCCTGTTATGCCTGCGTATATAAATACGCCGTCGCACGATAATTAAGTAGCCTTATGACTGGCTATTTGATAGAATGCTGCCTCTTGAAGCGGATATGGCGAAATTGGTAGACGCACTAGATTTAGGTTCTAGCGTTGAAAGACGTGGGGGTTCAAGTCCCTCTATCCGCACCATACAAGTAGTAGGTACTATCAAAAAGCCCTCTTGAGAGGGCTTTTTTGTGTCCGCTGTATTCATTGATGTCTGTGACTCCAGCCGCAACGCATCGATCTATTTGGCGTATTCGGATAAATGAATTGATGGCAATCCGCAAGCAGCGTTGCCGCAGTGTCGACGCCAGTAACCATGCCAATTCCTGTAGCAAATTAGTGCGGTTATTCGGAATGCCGCGGGATTGTAGCGCCATCATGAGCGGTTTTGGCGCAATCAACTGTTTTACGTATAGAATATCGGACTTTAGCGTGCCGGGGACGGCGTTTAAATGGCAACATTTAGATGCTTAAATGATGGAAGCCGTTGATGAATCAACGGCCTCAGTGATTTAAGTCCTTCTGGTCACACATATAAAACACAGAATTTTTAATTGGACGATTCACATGGTAACTGCAGTCGAAACTCTAAACAAACTTGAACGCCGCCTCACCATTTCTATTCCAATGGTTGAAGTGCAAGCCGAAGTTGAAAAGCGCCTCAAAGTACGCGCACGTACTGCTAAAGCACCTGGTTTCCGTCCTGGTAAAGTGCCAATGAAAATGGTCGCTGCACAGCACGGTTACCAAGTTGAAAGCGAAGTATTAAACGAAAGAATTGGTGTCGCATTTAGTGAAGCAACGAGCGAAAATAATTTGCGCGTTGCTGGCTTTCCAAACATCGAACCTAAGACCAGCGAAGTTGTACCTGAAGGCATTATTGCTTTCGAGGCAACTTTCGAAGTCTATCCTGAAGTGAAAATCGGTGATTTAAGCAGCGTTGAAGTTGAGAAGACCAAGGCTGAAGTCAGTGATGCGGAAATCGATAAGACGATCAATATCTTGCGTAAACAGCGCGTGCATTACCACGTCAAGGGTGAGCAAGGCGAACACGGCGACGGTGGCAGTGACCTGGCCGCGCAAAACGAAAATCGAGTAACTATCGATTTTGTTGGCAAAATTGACGGCGTTGAATTTCCAGGCGGTAAAGCTGATGATTACGCGTTCGTGCTTGGTGAAGGCCGAATGTTGCCTGAGTTTGAAGCCGCTACCGTCGGTCTCAAAGTGGGTGAAGCTAAGACTTTTGAATTGTCGTTTCCTGAGGACTATCACGGTAAGGATGTTGCAGGAAAAACTGCAGAATTCACTATCACGCTGAAAAAACTGGAATGGGCGCACTTGCCAGAAGTAGATGCTGATTTCGCTAAATCATTGGGCATGGAAGACGGTGATCTGACAAAAATGCGCGCAGACATCAAGCTCAATCTGGAGCGCGAAGTTGGTGCGCGTGTTAAAGCGAAGAACAAAGATAGCGTGATGGATGCGTTGATCAAGGTGTGTGAACTAGACGTGCCAAAGGCATTGATTGATCAAGACGTACAACGTCTGGTCGAAATGACCCGTCAAGACATGTCGCAACGCGGTATGGATGTCAAAAATATGCCATTCCCACCGGAATTGTTTGCAGCGCAAGCAGAACGTCGCGTTCGTTTGGGTTTGATCTTGGCTGATGTCGTTAAAGAAAATAAATTGCAAGCAAGTGCTGAGCAAGTTAAGGCCCAAGTTGAAGATTTCGCACAAAGTTACGAAGATCCAAAAGAAGTTCTGAAATATTATTTTAGCGATCGTAGCCGTCTGGCTGAAGTCGAAGCACTTGTTTTGGAAGAAAACGTCGTTAACTACGTATTAAGTAAATCGAAAGTGACTGAGAAATCGGTCGCGTTTGATGAGCTGATGGGTAATAACGGACAACAAGCGTAATTAAGCCGAGTGCTGTGGGGCCTGCTCAGGCACGATATCTGAGCAGGCATCAAATAACGCTCCAATAAGGAAAAATATGACAGGCTTTCATCGTAATTCGGCGCTAGATACTGACATGCTCGGCATGGTGCCTATCGTGGTTGAGCAAAGCGGTCGCGGCGAGCGTTCTTATGATATCTACTCACGTCTGCTGCGTGAGCGCGTCATTTTTCTGGTCGGACCGGTCAATGATCAGACCGCAAATCTTATCGTCGCGCAATTGCTGTTCCTTGAAAGTGAAAATCCGGAAAAGGATATTTCACTTTATATCAATTCGCCAGGCGGCTCAGTCTCGGCCGGTATGGCGATTTTCGATACGATGCAATTTATCAAACCCGACGTTTCGACGCTTTGCACGGGGATGGCCGCATCTATGGGCGCATTTTTGCTGGCAGCTGGTGCTAAAGGTAAGCGATTTTCGTTGCCGAATTCTCGAATTATGATTCACCAGCCATTGGGTGGTGCGCAGGGTCAAGCTTCTGATATCGAAATTCAAGCACGGGAAATTTTGTATTTGCGTGAACGTCTGAATGGTATTTTGGCGGAAAAAACTGGCAGAACTATCGAGCAGATTGGCAAAGATACAGATCGTGATAATTTTATGTCATCAGATGCTGCTGTTGAATATGGCTTAATTGATAAAGTTCTTACGACGCGCGCCTGATAGCCGGGTGTGACACAAAACGCCCGAATCCCTAAAGGTCGGGCGTTTTTCTTTTTTGAAGTTTAGTTTTTTCATCCTTTAAACGCAAAAAACGCACGCCATTCTGATTTAAATTTGCCCGCGTCGTGACGAGTTGGTGTTTCGCAGGTAATATCAATTCAACGCCATACGGCTGCTTAATCAGACTTCTTTAGTCTTTGCTTGTAATCCTTTACTGACGCTTACTCAAATTGCCCTATGTCCGATAAAAAAACTTCCAGCGGCGAAAAACTGCTCTATTGCTCCTTCTGTGGAAAAAGCCAGCACGAGGTCAAAAAACTCATTGCCGGCCCGTCAGTTTTCGTCTGTGACGAGTGTATTGATCTCTGCAATGACATCATTCGTGATGAGGCATCAAACATTGAAACTTTGGATGGTCAGAAGTCAGAGTTGCCGATTCCACAGGAAATCTGCGAGTTGCTTGATCAATACGTTATTGGCCAGGAAACTGCGAAGCGAATTCTCTCAGTTGCCGTGTACAACCATTACAAACGCCTCAAACATCTGGGTAAAAAAGATGATATTGAACTGGCAAAAAGTAATATTTTGCTAGTTGGACCAACGGGTTCCGGTAAGACGTTGTTGGCGCAAACGCTGGCGCGTACTTTGAACGTGCCGTTTGTGATCGCTGATGCAACCACGCTTACTGAGGCTGGTTATGTCGGTGAAGATGTAGAAAATATTATTCAGAAATTACTACAAAATTGTAATTATGAAGTTGAAAAAGCGCAAAAAGGTATCGTCTATATCGATGAAATCGACAAGATAACGCGCAAATCAGACAATCCATCCATTACCCGCGACGTATCTGGTGAGGGAGTGCAACAAGCCTTACTCAAGCTGATCGAAGGCACTATGGCTTCGGTACCACCGCAGGGTGGGCGCAAACACCCCAATCAGGATTTTGTCCAGGTTGACACTACAAATATTTTGTTTATTTGCGGCGGTGCTTTCGATGGATTGACGAAAATTATTTCTGAGCGATCAGAGAAGAGTGGTATTGGATTCTCCGCAAATGTGAAGAGTCAAAGTCAGCGTACTTCTAGTGAAGTATTACTCGATGCCGAGCCGGAAGACTTGACGCGTTTCGGTTTGATTCCAGAGTTGGTTGGTCGGTTGCCGGTGATCGCGACATTGACTGAGCTAAATGAGGCTGCGTTGATACAGATTCTGGTGGAGCCAAAGAACGCTCTGATCAAGCAGTATGCAAAATTATTGCAGATGGAAGGTGCTGAACTCGATATTCGACCGGCTGCGTTACAGGCTATTGCTAAAAAAGCCTTAGTACGCAAAACAGGGGCGCGTGGTTTGCGCTCAATTCTTGAACATGCTCTGCTTGATGTAATGTACGACTTGCCGAGTCATAAAAATGTCTCAAAAGTGGTAATAGATGAAAACAGCATCACGCATGGTGCTAAGCCATTAATGATCTATCACGATCAGCAAAAAGTTTCAGGTACAAAATCATAACATTTGTAAAAATCAGTAAGTAATTTGCTAGAAAATTCAGTTTTTGAATAAAAGCAGTACAATTTCACAAACTATAGTTACTTGGCTTCAACCGTAAAGCCACCCGAAGGAAACTTCGCGTGTGGCTTTTTTACTGCCCCACGCAAATGTAAGTGAGGAATTTTTGTTGCAACTAGGGCTTGTGTTTAAGCTACTCGTGCCAACATCATTAATAAGTTTTTTTGATAGGGCTCGCCATGACAACTTCTACATTTACTGAACAAACCCGGTTGCCCCTATTGCCTTTACGGGATGTGGTGGTATTTCCGCATATGGTGATTCCTCTGTTTGTTGGTCGTCCAAAATCGATCAAGGCTCTTGAGGCTGCTATGGAGCAGGGTAAAAGCATCATGTTGGCCGCCCAGAAGGCTGCAGCCAAAGATGAACCATCGGCCGACGATATCTATGAAATTGGCTGCGTTGCTAATATTTTACAAATGTTGAAACTTCCCGATGGCACCGTCAAGGTACTGGTGGAGGGTGCGCAACGTGCAAGAATTCACAAAATTAGCGAGCTTGATACGCATTTTGTCGCTGATTTGACACCAGTTGAATCGGAGTTGGGGGACGACGCAGAGGTCGAGGCAATGCGCCGCGCGATCGTTCAACAATTTGATCAATACGTCAAATTAAATAAGAAAATTCCACCAGAAATTTTGACCTCCTTGGCTGGGATAGATGATGCCGGTCGTCTGGCTGATACTATAGCTGCTCACTTGCCTCTTAAGCTGGAGCAAAAGCAGGTAATTCTGGAAATCTTTAACGTTAGTAAGCGTTACGAGCATTTGCTCGGACAGCTCGAGGGTGAGCTAGATATTCTACAAGTTGAAAAACGCATCCGTGGTCGTGTCAAACGCCAGATGGAAAAATCGCAGCGTGAGTACTATTTAAATGAGCAAGTTAAAGCCATTCAAAAAGAACTGGGCGAAGGTGATGAGGGCGCAGATCTGGATGAGCTTGAAAAGAAAATTCTTGCTGCTAAGATGCCAAAAGAAGCCCTAGAGAAAGCGCAAAACGAACTTAAAAAACTGAAACTAATGTCGCCAATGTCGGCTGAAGCAACAGTGGTGCGTAACTATATAGACACGTTAGTTGGTTTGCCGTGGAAGAAAAAATCCAAGGTTAATAATGAGTTAGGCAATGCCGAAAAAGTCCTTGAGGGCGACCACTATGGCTTGGATAAAGTCAAAGAGCGGATTCTGGAATACCTCGCCGTACAACAACGTGTTGACAAGCTAAAAGCCCCGATTCTATGTTTCGTGGGTCCACCGGGTGTTGGTAAGACTTCGCTCGGACAGTCGATTGCACGTGCCACTAATCGCAAATTTGTCCGGATGGCGCTTGGTGGCGTACGTGATGAAGCTGAAATTCGTGGACATCGTCGTACTTATATCGGTTCGATGCCCGGTAAAATTTTGCAAAGCCTGGCCAAAGTCGGTGTGCGTAATCCCTTATTTCTGTTGGATGAAATTGACAAGTTAGGGATGGATTTTCGCGGCGACCCATCTTCGGCATTGCTAGAAGTGCTAGATCCTGAGCAGAATCATACGTTTTCGGATCACTACATTGAGGTTGATTTTGACTTGTCGGATGTCATGTTTGTAGCGACGTCTAACTCATTCAATATACCGCCGGCTTTGCTGGACCGCATGGAGGTCATTCGTCTGTCGGGTTATACGGAAGACGAAAAGGCTAATATTGCATTGCGTTACTTGCTACCTAAACAGATTAAAAATAATGGATTGAAAGTCGATGAAATCAGTGTTGCCGAAAGCGCTATTCGGGACATTATTCGTTACTACACACGAGAAGCTGGCGTGCGTTCACTGGAGCGTGAAATCTCCAAGATTTGTCGTAAGGTTGTGAAGTTACTGTTGCTGAAAAAGCAGGAGAAAAAAGTTGCAATTACTTCTAAAAATATAGATAAATTTTTAGGTGTTCGCCGCTTTGATTTTGGTGTTGCTGAAAAAGAAAATCAGGTTGGACAGGTCGTTGGTCTGGCATGGACTGAAGTTGGTGGCGAATTGCTGACGATAGAAGCTGTGGCTATGCAAGGCAAAGGCGCAATCATACGCACCGGTACACTCGGTGATGTAATGAAAGAGTCAATAGAGGCCGCCCGTACAGTGATGCGTAGTCGTGCCAGGAAATTGGGTATCAAAAACGAGGCATTTGAGAAGACTGATATTCATATCCATGTACCTGAAGGTGCAACGCCAAAAGACGGCCCTTCGGCAGGTATCGGAATGGCTACCGCTTTGGTATCGATCTTTACGGGGATACCGGTGCGAGCCGACGTTGCAATGACCGGTGAGATTACGTTGCGGGGTGAGGTATTGCCTATCGGTGGCTTGAAGGAAAAGCTATTGGCTGCGCATCGGGGTGGAATCAAGACGGTTTTGATTCCAGAGCAAAATGTGAAGGATCTTGCCGATATCCCTGATAACGTAAAAAATAAACTGGAAATTGTTCCGGTTCGCTGGTTTGATAAGGTACTGGAAATTGCTCTTGAGCGCCAACCGGTGCCCCTTACTGACGAGGAGGTAGTTGTCGACTCTGCCGCTGTTGCTAAGTCTGGTGAAAAGATTGATACAACAGTAGTTAAGCACTAATTAGTAAAGAAAATGCGACATTGAGAAGATGTTAACTACTTTTTAGTTGTTATGTTCTATTGATGTTATGTGTATTTGATTTTACTATAGCTCAAAAAAATCCCCTGATGCCCTGTGTTAGGGGATTTTGTTAAAATTAAGGTTGTTAAAGTTCTTAAATTTAAGCTTGGCAAAGCGCTCAAAGATACTGTAAGCTAACGTTTTTTGGCGTGGTGACAAACGTCAATTCTTGACTAGCTTGGCTCTCACTTTAAAAGTAATTGATTTAAATTTAAGTGTCGGGTGCTTAGCTCAGTTGGTAGAGCGGCGCCCTTACAAGGCGTAGGTCGGGAGTTCGAGCCTCTCAGCACCCACCAATTAGTCAGGAAATATAGTTGCGATAAATTCAAAAATTTTTTGCAGCGCGCAGTTTTAGGAGTGGTAGTTCAGCTGGTTAGAATACCGGCCTGTCACGCCGGGGGTCGCGGGTTCGAGTCCCGTCCACTCCGCCAGAATTTAAAAGGCGAACGAAAGTTCGCCTTTTTTCACATCTGCTAGTGATTTTAACAATTTGTCTTTGATTGGCTACTATGTTTGAGTTTATTCGCTCCCATCAGCGCTTGATGCAGTTTCTGCTTTTGTTGTTGATCATCCCTTCTTTCGCTCTGGTCGGCTTGCAGAGTTATACTAACTCTGGCGATAGTGCTAATACCGTGGCGAAGGTCGCAGGTCAGTCAATTACGCAGCAAGATTGGGATGCCGCACAGCGTCAACAAATGGACCGCATGCGACAAATGTTCGGCGCGCAATTTGACGCCAAGATGTTTGACTCGCCAGCTGCCAAGCAAAGTATCTTGGAAAATCTGATCGCGCAGCGTGCGCAGTTGGCCGCAGTGACGCGCGAACATCTTATCGTGTCCGATGCAACGCTACAGCAAACGCTACTTGGTATTCCAGAATTGCATGGTGCTGATGGTAAGTTCGATAATGAAAAATATCGTGGCTTATTAGCTGCTCAGGGTACTGTGCCAAAAACGTACGAAGCGGGTCTTCGTCAGGATCTCGCACTTCAACAATTGACTGGTGCAGTCAGCAATACAGCGTTTGCTCCAAAGTCGCTGGCCTTACGCTTCTCGACTATCAATGATCAGGAACGCGAAATTCAGGAATTGTTATTCAAGACTGCTGACTATGCGCCGCAAGTTAAAGTTACTGATGACATGCTGAAGGCTTATTACGATAAAAATAGCCAGCAGTTTCAAATTCCTGAGCAAGTTAACGCTGAGTATGTCGTACTCGACAAGGCCGCTGTGGCGTCACAAGTGACGGTCAGTGATGCTGATATTAAATCGTACTATGAGCAAAATTTGCAGCGTTACACTACGGCTGAACAACGCCGTGCAAGCCATATTTTGATCACGATTAAAAAGGATGCTACTGCTGCTGATAAAGAAGCGTCTAAAGCAAAGGCTGAAAGCTTACTGGCACAGTTACATAGGAACCCAGCAGAGTTTGCCAAATTGGCTAAAGACAATTCGCAAGATACTGCGTCGGCAGAACATGGTGGCGACTTAGGCTACTTTGGTGAAGGCATGATGGTGAAGCCATTCTACGATGCTGCAGCCAAACTTAAACAAGGTGAAATCAGTGATGTAGTTGAGTCTGATTTTGGATATCACATCATTGAATTGACTGGGATTAAGCCAGCTGAAGTTAAGCCTCTGGCACAGGTCAAGGCCGATATCTCAGCAGAAATTCAAACACAGCTAGCAACAAAAAAATTCGCAGAATTGGCTGAGTTGTTTAGCGATACTGTGTACGAACAAGCTGATAGCCTGAAATCTGCAGCTGACAAATTAAAGCTGTCTATTCAGACGGTGGCAAACTTGGGGCGTCATCCAAGTTCTGTTGTTGCACCAACGGTACCGTATAACAACGAAAAATTTCTAACAGCATTGTTCGCCGATGGCGCTGTAAAGAACAAGCGCAATACAGCAGCTGTTGAGGTTGCGCCAAATACTTTGATTGCGGGTCATGTGATTAGCTATAAGCCTGTTACTACGCAAGCATTTGAAGACGTCAAGGAAGTAGTACGTGCTAAGGTAATGCAGGCTGCTGAATCTGAGTTAGCCAACAAGGCTGGTGCTTCAAAATTGGCTGCGCTAAAGAGTAAAGATGATGTTGCTGATTTTGCTGCTGTGAAGACTATTTCTCGCGTAAGTCGTCAGGGCATTGCACCAAATGTATTTGATGCAGTCATGAAAGCCGATACTAGTAAGTTACCTGCCTTTGTTGGTATAGCGTTGCCAGAGCAAGGTTATGCTATTTATCGGATTGGTAAAATTTCGCAGCCAACTACGGTCGATCAGAAGCGCAGAGAAGTAGAGCAGCAAGAGGTTTCGTCAACATTAGCGCAGCAAGAAATGACCGCTTATGTCGAGGTATTAAAGCAAAAAGCTAAGGTGAAAATACTCAAGCCCGCTGTTGTTAGTGCTGGTACGGATGAGAGTCCGGCCGCGAAATAAAATAAAGTTATTGTTTAAAAAATGCCACTGTAAAGTGGCATTTTTTTTAATCTCAATATCGGCTTTGTGGAAATAAACCGATTATTTTGTCGCAGGCATTATAGTTTTGATGAGTGGTTGTAACTTCTGCCAGACATTATTCAATATGATCGGATGCGCTTGGGCGGTTGGGTGAATACGATCTGCTTGGAATAATTGCGGTTTCTCAGCGATACCTTCTAGTAAAAATGGCACGAGGGTCACGTTGGTCTGTTTTGCCAAGGTTGAATATAAACCGAAAAATTTTTCTGTGTAATCGCGTCCATAGTTAGGTGGGATGCGCATGCCAACGAGTAGCACTTTAGCGCTAGCTTTTTGTGCCGTTACTATCATTGCGCGCAAATTAGATTCCGTAGCTTTTAGTTGAAGGCCGCGCAGAGCGTCGTTGGCACCGAGTTCGATGATGACAATGTCTGGTCGTTGTTTTAACAGTGCCGGCAGTCGGGCGCTGCCCCCGCTAGTTGTCTCGCCGCTGATACTGGCGTTGGTGATGTTGATGTCCATATGCTGCGCTTGCAGACGTTGTTCCAGTAGCGCGACCCAGCCGCTTCCACGGGCCAGACCATATTCCGCCGATAGACTATCGCCCAACACCAGAACAGTTTTTGATGCAGAATAAGCGCTTGTTGTCGCTAGCATCCCAAACACACCGAGTGCGCTGAGCATGCCGGTAAGTAAAGTCTTGCGACGCAAGGCATTGTTAGCGCGGCTTGTTTTTTTTGCTTTCGTTGATGTGATCGATGAGCACTCGCGCCAACTCCGAATAATATTTCCATACTTCGTACTGATAATCCGCATGCCTCTATCCTCTTTAATTGATTCTTCTGTTCTACAAACTACGACGCCAGTCCCAGACTTTGCGATAGTCGCACAAAATCTGAGTAAGCGAGTTGCCGACGCCAGCGGTCAACTGGTCATACTTAACGACATCAATTTTACCGTTCAGTCAGGGACGACGCTGGCGATTGTCGGGGCATCCGGATCTGGTAAGTCTACTTTATTGGGATTGTTAGCTGGTTTGGATACGCCATCAAGCGGTACCGTCAAGATCGATGGCGTTGATATTTTTGCGCTAGATGAAGATGGCCGTGCCGGTGTACGCAAAAATAAGTTAGGTTTTGTGTTTCAATCTTTTCAATTGTTGAGTCATTTGAATGCCTTGGAAAATGTGATGTTGCCTTTGGAGTTACATGGCGATGTTCATGCTAAGGAAAAAGCGCAGGCGATGTTAGGGCGTGTCGGTTTGGCAAGCCGCTTGCGTCACTATCCTAAATATCTGTCCGGCGGAGAGCAACAACGCGTTGCGTTGGCGCGTGCTTTTGTGACAGAGCCACCATTGTTATTTGCCGATGAGCCCACCGGTAGTCTGGATGCCGCCACTGGCGAGGCCGTGATTCAATTAATGTTTGATCTCAATCAAGAGCGCGGCTCAACGCTGGTGCTGGTAACGCATGACACCTCGATTGCAATGCAGTGTCGCCAGACAATAACGATTGCAGCGGGACGCTTGCTTCATCATGGTGATGCGCATATTGTTGATGCTCAAATCGCTGCTAACCATCAACGCTAATCGAAAGTAGAAGACAAATACATGGCTGCCTGGCTTCCTATTGCAAAAGCGATTCTTCCTTATCTCGGCGATATCCTCACCGTCGCCAAACCTGTTTTTACTAATCGCAAAGGCAGTGGTGAAAGTAGTCAAATAGAAATTTTGCAACAACAAGTAGCTGAATTGCAAAATGCATCTCTACAAAATATTCAGGATATCAAGGCACTTGCCGAGCAATTGAAAACTGCAGTGCCCGCGTTGGAACAAGCATTGGCGGCAACGCAAGAAAAGCTGCGATGGGCTAATCGCATTGCTGTTATTTCACTGATATTGGCATTGCTATCATTTGGTATCGGAACAGTTATTTTTATGCGCTAGTTTTCGACTGCCCAAAGTACGCATCAACGACCATTTTTCGATCTGAACAATCGTTAAACACATGACTGAAATAGATTGGTAAAAATATGGATCGCCTACAGTCAATGCGGGTTTTTTCAAAAGTAGTCGAACAGGGCAGTTTTGTTGGCGCAGCCCAGGCACTGGCATTATCGAACGCGGTCGTCACGCGTCATGTAGCGGATTTGGAAAATCATCTTGGTGCGCGTTTGTTAAATCGCTCCACGCGCAGAATGTCGCTGACCGAAACAGGTCAAGCCTATCTTGAACGAGTCCGTAGCATTTTGGCTGAAATTGATGAGGCCGATGCGATTGCCTCGGCGGTGTCAAAAAATCCAGGAGGAACGCTCAATATCTATTCCCATATCGGCTTCGGACAAATGCAGATGGCGCGTTGGCTCCCGCAATATTCACTGCAATATCCAGATGTTATGTTGGATGTGACCATGTCGGATCGCACTGTTGATTTGGTTGAGGAAGGTTTTGATGTCGGTATCTTTACCGGTTTCCAGAAGTTCGATGTGAGTATGATTGCGCGTCAGTTGGGTGTCGCTGAAGTGCTGTTATGCGCTTCTCCTGACTACATACGCAAGCACGGAACGCCACAACTGCCGGAAGACCTGCTGCAACATGCCTGCTTGAATTTCTCTCTGGAGAACTTTCGTCATCATTGGACTTTTAAGTCGCCCGATGGTGTTTCAACCGTACCGATTACTAGCAAGGTAGTCTCTAATAACGCTGATCTGTTACGTCATTGTGCTCTCGCCGGGATGGGGATCGTGATGCGAAGTTCATATTCGCTTGGAGATGATTTAGGGACCGGTAAACTGGTGCGCATATTGCCAGAGCACCACATCAATAAGATATCGGTTCAACTGGTCTATCCAAGTCGACGTTTATTGTCAGCCAAGGTACGTAGTTTTGTTGATTTTATGATGGCTCAGTTTCCGCATCCCGATCGGGACCCTTGGTTGAATATTGAATAGGACTTACGCCCGCCTAGCCGTTAGGGTACTGTCTTCGTCAGTCTGCCTTGCTGGAACGATTTTGCGCAGGTCATACTTAATCTGGAAATTAAGACAACTTCAGGTAGTTTTCTCGAGCCGCAACACCAAATTTCCGTTGCTTTGCCAATGTTCACGTTCCGGAGAGCTATGCGCTTCGGTCATCAGATCGGTCGGATTTTTTTTGTATTGGGCTAAAAATAGCCTTTCGGCCAGGCGCAAATCAAGTTCGACCGGCCCCAAAAACGTCACAATCTTGCCGCGCTGAATGAGTAGGGTAGGAAAATTGTCGACATCCAGGTCATCCATCAGATCCGCCTGGTCCTCAATGTCGATCCAGACAAAGCGGGCTTCAGGGTGACGTTCAGCCAAGGCCTTAAAATTGGCTTGGTACTCGCGGCAACTTCCACACCAGGCGGCACACAGGCAGGCGACCACCCAGCTGTCCTCGGCCAGAATCTGGGCGAGTTGTGAGTGATTTTCGTTATTAATGATCAGAACGGGCATGCGCGCATTTTACCGTGACTAGACTTTGCCGGGGGCGGGCAGGGCGTTTACTAAGGGGCATATTTTTCGGTTGCAAAAATAGCTGCTTAACCAGGCGTTAACTCTGTATTTGACACTGCGCTTGTGAGGGCGGGCGCGGTAAAATAGCACCTATGCCGATTATCCTTGCCATTGAAACTTCTACCGAACTTGCCTCCGCTGCGCTACTGCGCGACGGTCAGGTCATTAGCCGCGAATCTGCTGGTGTTCAAACCCATTCTCACACTATCTTGCCGATGATACAAAGTCTGCTGGCAGAGGCCGGTATCGGCTTAGCGCAGTGCGATGCGCTGGCGTTTGGCGTCGGGCCCGGTTCGTTTACCGGCGTGCGCACCGCTTGCGGCATTGTCCAGGGGCTGGCGTTCGGTGCGGACTTGCCGGTCTTGCCGATCATCACGTTGGCGGCGATGGCGCATGCTTGTCATGAAGCCGAAGGGGCCGTGGATGTGCTAAGTGTGTTGGACGCGCGCATGGGTGAGGTGTATTGGGCACAATACCGTTACGTCGATGCGACATGGCAAGTGGTGGTTGGTCCAACGCTTTCTGCGCCAGCGCTGGTGTTGCCGACCGGCAGCGTAATTGCCTGCGGGAATGGTTTATCGGCTTATGCAGAATTATTTTCTGAGGCGAGCTTTGCCAAGGATGCTAAGCCAGCTCTCATGCCGCATGCGCGTCAGATTGCGCAACTGGGTCTGACCGCGTTTGAGCAAGGTTCAGGCTTGCCTGCGATTGAAGCGCAACCCCTCTATCTTCGTAATAAAGTCGCTTTTACTACGGCGGAACGCGCTGCTAAGGCGTCAGCATGACGGACCATTCTAGCCAGCATGAAGTAAGCAGAGTGGCATTGCCGCTATCTTTTGCCCCGATGTCGATAGCCGATCTGGAGGAGGTTGTTGAGATTGAAAAACGGGTATATTCGCATCCGTGGACTTACGGCAATTTTGTCGACTCAATCACTAGTGGATATCAATGCTGGACATTGCGCGATGCCGCTCACCGATTGGTCGGCTATTTTTTTCTGATGTCAGTGGTTGATGAAGCGCATTTGTTGAATATTAGCGTGCATGGCGATCTGCATGGATGCGGTATCGGCAAGCAGTTGCTCGACAAGGTTGTCCTGCAGGCGCACGATCAGGCGATGACGTCGGTGTTGCTGGAAGTGCGACCATCCAATCCGCGTGCGATCATGATTTATCAGCGTTATGGCTTTGTTCAGATTGGTATCAGACCGTCGTATTACCCGGCTGTGGGTGAAGGTCGTGAAGACGCCATTGTCATGAGATTGTCGCTATGAATATATCCACACGGCGCACGGCTTTTCTCGATGAGTGTGGCGTTGGTCCGCTCTGGGTGCGGCGGCAAGTGGCGACGCATCAACCAACAATGTCCCTGGAGTTAATCGAAGGTTCATTGGCGGTTGATCCTGTGCTGTCCACAATTGCGCTCGCAGTTCCTGCGATGTCTGCGCCAATACCAGCAATAATTTACGTTCCTGCAGTCGGGGAGGTAACGTATGCTTGGGAAGATACCGCATCGACACTGCCAGCTTCAACCCCCGCTGCTATCGTGCAGACTGACACTGCATCGATGGACTGGCGACAGCTCAAGGCGGCAGTCGCTGCTTGTACTCAGTGCGGTTTGTGCCACGGTCGCACGCATACCGTTTTTGGTGTCGGTGATGAACGGGCCAAATGGTTATTCATTGGTGAAGGGCCGGGTCTGGCAGAGGATCAACAGGGTGAGCCATTTGTCGGGCCGGCAGGCAAGCTGCTAGACAACATGTTGGCGGCCATGGGGGTAAAGCGCGGCGAGAGTGCGTACATTACCAATATCGTCAAATGTCGTTCGACCGATGATGACGGGAATGATCGTTCGCCATCGGCAGAAGAGATCGCTGCGTGTCTGCCTTATTTACAGCGCCAAATTGCATTAATTGCGCCAACCGTATTGGTCGCATTGGGTAAGACGGCAGCATTGTCGCTATTGGCCCTTGATCCGACAACTGCAGTGTCAACTTTACGAGGAACGGTGCATCGTTATGCCGGATTGCCGCTGGTGGTGACCTACCATCCGGCATATTTGCTACGTAAGCCATCAGAAAAAGCCAAGGTATGGGATGACTTATGCCTGGCGATGCGCTGCTATGCATCTGCCGTCGCATAATCCGTCTGCGCTTTTTTCTCAAGTATCGTCAAATCAGTTTGACGTCTTTCAGACGCAATTTCATCAACGCTGGAACCATCTCAATGATCCGCACGTAAGAGCGTTGGCGTGGCTGCTGGATGCGCCCGGCTTGTTGGATGTACACGCACCACAATGGCAGGGAAAGATCGCCCATATCCTTGATCCTCAGAGTATCGCCATCTGGCTCCAGATACTTGATAGCCAACCTGAAAAACGTTTAGCTTTACACGCCTTTATCGGTACGCTGTCATCAACCCGTCTGGGGTTGTACGCCGAAAAGCTGATGGCTTTTTATTTTCAGCAACATCAGATGTTGGTCGCGCACGGTTTGCAGGTCAGAACCGACAAAGGGGAGACTATTGGCGAGTTTGACTTCCTGTTACGGCAACCCGGCGGACTGGCGCATTGGGAGTTCGCGACCAAATTTTATTTACTCAAAAGACATGGTCCCGATCTTGTCGCCGATGATTTTGTTGGCCCCAATTTATCGGATTCGCTAGGTCAAAAACTGGATAAAACGTTTCATCATCAATTGCTATTATCGCAACATTCAGCAGCGCAAAACTATTTGAGTAAGCCAGTAGTCTCTGCGCAAGCGTTGATAAAAGGCTGGTTGTTCTATCAGGATCAGGAATTTTCTGTGCCTTGCTCGCTCGGCGTATCGGATCGACATTGCCGCGGTTATTGGTGTGCATTGTCGTCGCTGGTGACTGACAAGACTGCGCACTATCTGATACTACCCAGACTGCGCTGGTTAGCCCCGGCAAAGGCGCTGCCAGAAGATACTTTGAATGCCGCTGAGCTGCGTCAGACTTTGGCTGCGCATTTTAATCATGATCGTTCGCCGGTGATGTTGGCGACATTGCGCTCAGTTGATGGCGAGGTGCTGGAGGCTAAGAGGGGTATTGTCGTGCCAGACGATTGGGCGATGCGAGCCGCTATGACAGGCAGGCATCAGGCGTTTCTGATTTAATCTGACCTAATGCTTCTGTTCGCCAATTAATGCCAGCGAATCATGCTCGCGTTGGTTCGCGGCATGTTTGCGCATCACTATAAACATGGTTCCGGCAACGAACAGGCCAAACATGATAATGACAAGATTCACATTGATATCCATTTTTACCAAGAACGCATAGAGCACCAGCATGGTCAGAACGGATAAATTTTCATTGTAATTTTGTACCGCGATCGAGTGACCGGCACTCATCAGAACGTGACCGCGATGCTGTAGCAGGGCGTTCATGGGGACCACGAAATAACCAGCAAGCGCGCCAATCAATACCAGCAACGGATAGGCAACCCAGACAGAATGCACCAGCGTCATCGACATGACAACCAATCCCATCACGATTCCCATCGGCATCACCGATAGCGATTTCTTTAATGGCACGATGCGGGCCGCTGTAATCGAGCCGATAGCCACGCCAACTGCGACCACTCCTTGCAAAATGGCGGCCTTGTCGAGTGGCATATGGAGCGATTTTTCGGCCCATTTCAGCACGATAAACTGCAGCGTTGCGCCAGCCCCCCAAAACAGCGTCGTGACCGACAGAGAAATTTGCCCCAGTTTGTCTTTCCATAAAATACGATTACATTTCGCAAAGTCGGCGACTAGTTTGATTGGGTTGCGTTCTTGATGGCGATAACGCACGCAGGTATCGGGAATTTTTAAATTGAATATCGTGGCGACGATATACAGTATCGCGATCACGCTCAGGGCTGCCTGAGTTGGCGTACCCGGACTCCAGTTCAATACCGGTATATGCAGCGTCAAGAGAGTGGCCGAGACATGCGGATTGACGAGCGTGCCTCCCAGCACTGTGCCTAGAATAATGGAGGACACCGTCAATCCTTCGATCCAGCCATTTGCGGCGACGAGTTTTTCAGGAGGAAGTAGCTCGGTCAGGATGCCGTATTTTGCCGGTGAATATGCTGCAGCACCGAAGCCCACTATCGCGTAAGAAAGCAGCGGATGAACGTTGTAAAACATCATCGCGCAACCGAATATCTTGATTAAATTGGTGACAAACATGACGCGCCCTTTGGGAAGCGAATCTGCAAACGCACCGACAAAAGGTGCTAACAGCACGTAAGAGAGGACAAAAAACAGTTTTAGTAACGGCGTCATCCAGGTCGGTGACGACATCTCGATGAGTAATGCAATCGCTGCTATGAGCAAGGCGTTATCAGCCAGAGACGAGAAAAACTGCGCCGCCATGATAGTGTAAAAACCGCGATTCATTCGCATCTCAAAAGGCCACTCTATGGGTATCCGGCCTGCTTTATACCATGAAAATTTGACTGATCCCAAGTTTATGGCGCTCTGGTATTTCAAATTGTTCCGAGTAAGGCCCATTACGCTGTGTTGGTTGATGGGCCCGCTGTCGTTTGACCATATTGGATAAGGATTCGGCACTTCGCTCGACCTTCGTATCCGGTAAAATAGCCAATCACTTTAACTATCTGCGATAACGATTTTTATGCCAAGGCCCATCGTCGCCAGTATTGACATTTCCGCCCTTCAACACAATCTGCGCATCGCTCGCGTACACGCGCCGAACGCAAAAGTATGGGCAGTTGTAAAAGCTAACGCCTACGGGCACGGTCTGGAACGCGGACTGCGTGGCTTTGCCGAGGCTGATGGTTTAGCGTTGGTCGAGCCGGATTATGCTGTGCGACTGCGAGAACTTGGCTGGCAAAAACCGATTTTGTTGCTGGAAGGCGCGTTTGGCGTGGCTGATCTTGATGCCATCTTCACGGCGCAGCTTGAGACGACGGTGCATTGCATTGAGCAGCTCGATGCGCTGGCAGATTTTTTGCCGATGCAAACACGGCCTTTTAAGCTCAATGTGCATCTCAAAATGAATAGCGGCATGAACCGTCTGGGATTTCTTCCCGAGGCATTTCGTGCTGCTTATGCGCGCCTGCGCGCTCTGCCGGAGATCGGCAATATTACGTTAATGACGCACCTCGCCAATGCCGACGATGCGCAAAATCCGGGCCTGCCGTTACAACAGCAAATGGTTCGTTTTGAGCGCGGCGTGGCAGGACTTTCCGGTGAACATAGTATCGCCAACTCCGCCGCCGACCTACTGCACCCGGAATTACGCTCCGATTGGGTACGACCCGGCATTATGCTCTACGGTGCATCGCCGGGTGGCGGCGGTGCTGAGTCCTTGGGTTTGCGTCCGGCGATGACATTGACCAGCCAAATTATCGGCATGCAAACTATTGCCGCTGGCGAAGCGGTAGGCTACGGCAGTCGTTTTGTCGCAGCTGAACCGATGATTATCGGCGTCGTTGCCTGCGGTTATGCCGACGGTTACCCACGTCACGCGCCGACTGGTACGCCGGTAATCGTCGATGGTGTGCGCACCGGGACAGTCGGGCGCGTCTCGATGGACATGTTTTCGGTTGATTTAACGCAGGTTCCTGGTGCTCATGTCGGTAGTGATGTTTTGTTGTGGGGAAATGGTTTGTCTGTGGACGAAGTCGCGCATGCTGCTGGGACGATCGGGTACGAGTTGCTCTGTGCGGTTGCGCCTCGTGTGCGGTTTGTTGAGATCGCTTCCTGATGTGTTTTACACATTTGTCGATATAACTTTTTGATGGAAATGATCTGATCCTGATGGCCAAAGTAAAAACCAACTACACCTGTACTGAATGCGGCGGGATTGCCAACAAATGGACGGGGCAATGTCCATCTTGCAGCCAATGGAACACGCTGGTGGAGACCATCATCGAAGCCGCCAGCGTCAATCGCTTCTCAAATCAACATCAGGGATTGGCACAGACCGCACCGGTAGTGAGGTTAGAGGATATCGATGCGACGGATGTCCCGCGTTTTGGTACCGGTATCGAAGAGTTCGATCGCGTACTCGGCGGTGGCCTGGTATCGGGCGGCGTGGTGCTGATCGGTGGCGATCCTGGGATAGGCAAATCAACCTTGCTGTTACAGGCGTTGGCGAATCTGTCTCACGTCAAAAAAGTTTTATACGTCAGCGGTGAAGAGTCCGGCGCGCAAATTGCCATGCGCGGTAAACGCTTAGCCATCGATGCCAAAGATCTCAAACTACAAGCAGAAATCCAGCTAGAAAAAATCCTCAATACATTAGTTGAGCATAAGCCAGAAGTCGTCGTCATCGATTCGATTCAAACCGTGTATTCGGACGCGCTATCTTCGGCTCCCGGCTCTGTTGCACAAGTGCGTGAGTGCGCCGCGCAATTGACACGGGTTGCTAAACAATCCGGCATCACCATGATTCTGGTCGGCCACGTCACCAAAGAAGGTGCACTGGCCGGGCCGCGGGTGTTGGAGCACATCGTCGACACGGTGTTGTACTTCGAAGGCGATACCCATTCCAGCTTCCGCCTCGTGCGTGCCGTCAAAAATCGTTTTGGCGCGGTCAATGAATTGGGCGTGTTCGCCATGACAGAAAAAGGCCTGAAAGGGGTATCCAATCCATCGGCCTTGTTTCTATCCCAGCATGATGTCGCCGTCGCCGGTTCTTGCGTCATGGTCACGCAAGAAGGCACGCGCCCGTTGCTGGTCGAAATTCAGGCTTTAGTCGATGCGTCACACGCGCCCAATGCGCGGCGGCTGTCGGTCGGTCTGGATCAAAACCGGCTGGCGATGTTGCTGGCGGTGTTGCATCGGCATGCCGGGATTGCTGCATTTGATCAAGACGTTTTTATCAACGCTGTCGGCGGTGTAAAGATCACCGAACCAGCAGCCGATCTTGCGGTCTTGTTGGCGATCAATTCCTCGATGCGCAACAAACCCTTGCCGCGTGGCCTCGTCGTGTTTGGCGAAGTTGGACTCGCCGGAGAAATTCGTCCCGCACCGCGTGGGCAGGAGCGCTTGCGCGAAGCTGCAAAATTAGGATTCTCGATTGCCGTGATTCCCAAATCAAACGTGCCGAAACAAAAAATTGAAGGGTTAACCGTGATCGGTGTAGAGCGCATCGACGACGCGTTAAACAAAATACGTGACGCTGGTGAATAAGCAGGGTCCCCGGGTAAAACACATTATCGTGCGATAGTCAGCAATCAACACCAAAGGAAAAAACATGAAAACCAAAGCAGCCGTGGCATGGAAAGCCGGACAACCATTAACCATCGAAGAAGTCGAGCTGGGCGGTCCGCGTGAAGGCGAAGTCTTGGTTGAAATCAAGGCCACCGGTATTTGCCATACCGATTACTACACCTTGTCGGGCGCGGACCCTGAGGGAATATTTCCTGCGATTCTGGGCCATGAAGGCGCTGGCATAGTGGTCGATGTCGGTCCCGGCGTGAAAAGTCTGAAAAAAGACGATCACGTCATTCCGCTCTACACGCCAGAGTGCCGCCAATGCAAATTCTGCTTGTCGCAAAAAACCAATCTATGCCAATCGATTCGCTCGACGCAAGGTCGTGGCTTGATGCCGGATGCGACTAGCCGCTTCTCGATAGCTGGCAAGCCAATTTTTCATTACATGGGCACGTCAACCTTCTCGAACTACATCGTGGTGCCAGAAATTGCCTTGGCCAAAATTCGTGAAGATGCCCCGTTCGACAAAGTTTGCTATATCGGTTGCGGTGTGACCACCGGCGTGGGCGCGGTATTGTTCACCGCCAAAGTTGAAGCAGGCGCAAACGTCGTCGTGTTCGGTCTGGGTGGGATTGGCCTCAATGTGATTCAGGCGGCGCGTATGGTTGGCGCAGATAAAATCATCGGCGTCGATCTGAACCCGGCGCGTGAAGCGATGGCGCGACAATTCGGTATGACGCACTTCATTAATCCAAGCAAAGTTGACAACGTGGTGGACGCGATCATCGGTCTGACCGACGGCGGTGCGGATTACAGTTTTGAATGCATCGGCAACGTCAATACCATGCGTCAGGCGTTGGAATGCTGTCACAAAGGCTGGGGCCAGTCGATCGTGATCGGTGTTGCAGCGGCGGGGCAGGAAATCAGCACGCGTCCATTTCAACTCGTCACTGGTCGGGTCTGGAGGGGCTCTGCGTTTGGTGGTGCGCGTGGCCGTACCGATGTACCGAAGATTGTTGACTGGTATATGGAAGGCAAGCTCAATATTGACGATTTGATCACGCACAAATTACCGCTGGAGCGCATTAATGAAGGCTTTGATCTGATGAAGAGCGGTGAATCGATACGCGCCGTGGTGGAGTTTTAACGCCATGACCATCGAGCGCATCAGCGAACAAGTTTGCTTCGGCGGCACGCAGGGGTTGTATCGGCATGCCTCAAAAGAGATCGGTTTGCCGATGCAGTTCTCGGTATTTCAACCGCCGCAGGCAAAAACAGGACCGGTGCCAGTGCTGTTTTTTCTGGCCGGTCTGACCTGCACGGAAGAAACTTTCATGATCAAAGCCGGTGCGCAGCGCTATGCAGCCGAACACGGGATCATGCTGGTCACACCCGACACCAGCCCGCGCAATACCGGGATCGATGGCGCAGCCGACAGCTGGGATTTCGGCAACGGTGCGGGTTTTTATCTGGACGCCACACAAGCGCCGTGGTCTGCACATTTTCGGATGGATTCCTACATCGTGCATGAGCTGCGCGAGACGATTGTGGCTGAGTTTCCTGCCGACCCTGATCGCCTTGGCATCTTCGGTCATTCGATGGGCGGCCATGGTGCATTAACGCTGGCGTTGCGCAATCCAGCTATTTACCGCTCCGTATCCGCCTTTGCGCCTATCGCCGCCCCAAGTCAGTGTCCGTGGGGGCAAAAAGCGTTTGGGCATTATTTGGGATCGGATCAGTCCGCCTGGCATCAGTACGATGCAACGGCATTGATGCAGCAATCGCAGACGCCATTCCCGCACGGTATCCTGATCGATCAAGGCTTGAGTGATCAATTCCTTGCTGCGCAATTATTTCCGGAAAAATTCGAAGCCGCCTGTCTGCAAGCGCAGCAACCGCTGACGCTACGCCGTCATGCCGGTTATGACCACGGGTATTATTTTATTGCGACGTTTATGGCCGATCATCTGGCGTTTCATAGTCGGATTTTGCGGACTTAATACTTATTGGCCTGCGATCCCCTAAGTCCGACAGACTGCCAGGCCCGAAGCGGTCGTATTTAAAAAGCCACAGCTTCCCACCCTATTTCAACCGTTTTGCTCACAATGGCATTGTTCGACGGATAATGCGAGCCCAAGTGCAGCTGTGGGCTGACGCTACACGCGTCAACACTAGTTGTGGCAAAGAAATTCACCCGGAGTGTAGGCGTTCACGCAACATCAATATGACAACAATAAAAAATTCCCTTAGGCCCAACTCGATTAATCGTACGTTCCCATTGACAAAAAAACTGCTCACCATCCTGATTGCCGCAACAGCCACTAGTAGCGTTGGTATCAGCTATGCCGAAAACGTCATAACACCATCAGCAGATCAGAGCGCTCCTGTGGAATTGCCGCTAGTGACGGTCAACGCGGATGGCGAGGCGCAAAACAGCTATCTGGCTAAATCGGCATCTGTTGGCACCTTTGGCCGCACGCCCTTACGCGATACTCCGTCATCAATCTCCGTGATTACGCGCAGTCAAATGGACGATCAGCAATCGCGTTTGTTGAGTGATGTGGTGCGTAATGATGCGGCGGTGGCGAACAATTACACGCCTTTGGGCTATTACGAAAATTTCAGTATTCGGGGATTTTCGCTGGACTTGGCGTCGAGCTATCAACTGGATGGAATGACGATTTCGGGCGAGCAAAATGTCGCGCTGGAGAATAAAGAACGCGTCGAGGTATTGGCGGGATTAGCCGGTTTGCAGGGCGGTATGGCAGCGCCCGGCGGACTGATCAATTATGTCAGCAAGCGTCCTGCCGACGTGCGCTCGATCACGCTGGGAACCGACTCGCGCGGGTCGCGCTATCTGGCGGCCGATGTCGGGACGTTGTTTGGTGAGCAAAAGCAGTTTGGCTTGCGTGTGAATGCCGCGCACGAGGGGATGAATACCTACGTCGATGGCGTTGATGGCAATCGTAATTTTGTCTCGCTGGCGGCTGACTGGGTTATTTCGCCATCGGCTACGCTACAAATGAATATTGAAAATCAGCATAGTCAACAGCTTTCGGTGCCGGGTTATCAGCTACTGGGCGGCACGGTAATTCCGAGTAATGTTTCGCCGTCGCGATTGCTGGGTGGTCAGCCGTGGAGTAAGCCGGTGACGATGGACTCGGTGAATGCGAATGTGCGGCTGGATGTGGATATCAATTCGGACTGGCATGCTTCGTTGGCTGCTAGTCGGAGTCGGGTTGTGATTGATGATAATTCGACGTTTCCGTATGGTTGTTTCTATGTAAGTACCTGCAGCACGCCACCGCAATACTTCAGCGCAAATGGCGATTTCGATATTTACGATTATCGGTTCCCGAACGACACACGGCGTAACGATCAAGTCCAGGCAGTGTTGCAGGGGAAAATAAACCTCGGCGCAATACGCCACGATCTCACGCTTGGGGTCAGTAGTTTACGGCGTACCGTGAGTTTGAGCGATGGCGTCAATGATTATGTCGGTAGCGACAATATTTATAACCCGACACCACTGGTCTTTGATCCTTCTGCCAATACACCGAGTGCGTCAACCCGACGCCTCGATAGTCGCCAGCAGGGTTTGTTCGCGCTGGATCGGGTGCAACTTAGCGAGCGCTGGCAGGTGCAAGTCGGTGCGCGTCAGGTCTGGTTGCGTGAGAACGCGTTTGATGACACAGGGGCGACTACGCGCACGACGGATAAATCGATGCTGTTGCCCCAGTTGGCCTTGATCTACAAACCGCAAGCGGCGATGACGCTCTACACCAGCTACAGCAAAGGGCTGACGATGGGTGGGCAAGCGCCTTTTTGGGTGACGAATTCTTCTGAGTTTTTGGCGCCGACCGTATCGCGTCAGATTGAGGCGGGGATCAAGTTTGATGTGAGCGAGCGTTTGTTGCTCAGTGCTGCGCTATTTCAGATGACTAAGCCGTATGAATATCCAAAGCCTAATGGTGACGATACTCTGACCTACGTGCAGCAAGGCACGCAGACGAATAAAGGGATCGAGCTGAGCGCCGCCGGGCAAGTGAGCAAACGCTTGCGGTTGACCGCCAGCCTGGCTGCAACCCAAGCGCTGGCCAGCGATACCGGGACCCCGGCCTACGACGGCCATCAAGCGATTAATGTGCCGCGTTTGCGTGGTAGTGTGTATGCCGACTACGCGTGGCCGGCAATTACTGGCCTGAATTTGCTGGGCGGTATGGACTATAGCGCGCGCAAGGCGGCTACCCGTGCTGGCGATGTCGATGTGCCTGCGGTGTTTGTATTTAATGCCGGAACGCGTTACGCCACCATGCTGTCGGGACATAAAGCCGTGCTGCGCTTGAGTATCGACAACTTGCTCAACAAGCAGTATTGGAAAGACGTTGGCGAGTACTTGGGGGACGGTTATCTGCATCTTGGTGCGCCGCGTACTGCACGGCTGTCGGTGCAATATGACTTTTAAATAATGTGGAAATAATTTTGGATAACCTAACGCATGGACTCGGCACAGATACGGTAGCGCCAAGCTGGCCGTTACTGACGCACGATGAAGTGCGGGGTTTGCTACAACGTTACCCGCAGGTCGGTGAAGTTAAGCGGTTAACCTGGCATAGCCCACGGCCATTTTCTAGCGCCTGCTTAGTGGAGACTGCCTCTGGCTTGTTGTTTGTTAAGCGCTTGTTAAAGGCCATCCGTAGCGTCGAGGGCCTGCTGGAAGAACATCGTTTCATGGCGCATCTGGCACAACGTTTGCCAGTCGATGGGCCAGCCGTCAGCGTGGTGTTGGCTGATCAGGACGGCGCGACAGCGATTGCGCAGGGCGACTGTACTTATGAAGTGCATCAGCTGGGGGCGGGCGTTGATCTGTATCGTGATGCGTTTTCGTGGACGCCATTTTTAAAAACCGGGCACGCGTTTGCCGCTGGTCGGGCCTTGGCGCAATTGCATCAAGCTGCCGCTACTTATGTCGCTCCGGCACGCTCCGCAACGTTGCTGGTGTCGGGGTTTTCGGTCTTCAATCATGATGATCCGATGACGCAGATCCAGCATTACATCGACGCCCGTCCGGGTTTGGCTGGCTATATGGCGCAACGTCCCTGGAGAGTGGATGTGACGCGGGTGTTGCTGCCGTTTCATGCAACGTTGCAGCCGCTGTTGAAAAATCTTGTGCCGCTATGGACGCATAACGATAGTCATGCGTCCAATTTTTTATGGTGCGAAGGCAATGATCATGACGCGCAAGTAGCGACGATCTTGGATTTTGGTCTGTGCGATAAAACCTGTGCGGTCTACGATTTGGCGATTGCTATCGTGACCAATATTATTGCGTGGCTGAAGTTGCCGGAGCATGGTTCGGATTCTGCAAACGGGGATCGTCTGATCCATTTCGAACAGCTTGATGCTTTGCTCGATGGGTACGAGGCGATAGCGCCTTTGTCGGCATGCGATGCGTCGGCATTGCTCGCCATGTTGCCGTTGGCACACGTCGAGTTTGCGCTCTCAGAGCTGGCTTATTTTTATGGTGTGCAAGTATCGGCGGAGAACGCTGCCGTGGCTTACGATACATATTTATTGGGCCATGCGCAGTGGTTTAATAGCGCCGCCGGGTGCGGGTTGCTGGCCTATATTGCGCGTCGTTACTATCTTGTCTGATGTTTAGCTCTGAAGGAAATCCATGTCCGCTTTGGAAATAATTGCCGTCATCGTCAGCGCGTTAGCCGTCTGGCTGACTGCGCGTCGCAACTTGTGGTGCTGGCCGATCGGGCTGGTGTCGGTGTTGCTGTATGCACGCATTTTCTTGGACGCTAAACTATATTCCGATTTGCTGCTGCAATTGATCTTTGCCGTCATGCAATTGTATGGCTGGTGGAGTTGGACGCGTGGGGCGCAAAGCCAATCTGATCGCCATATTTTGCCGCAACGTTTGTCGCTGACTGGTTGGTGTATCGGGCTGTCGATCGGAGTGGTGGGGAGCATCTTGTTAGGCTATGTCATGGCCCGCTACACGGATGCACATATCCCTTGGCTGGATTCTGCGCTGACCAGTTTTAGTCTGGTTGCGCAGTTTTGGATGGCGCGTAAATACATCGCTAACTGGTGGCTATGGATCGCGGTCAATATCATTTATATCGGCGTCTATATTTACAAGGATTTGCAGTTAACCGCCGGTTTATATGCGCTGTTTATTGTGCTTGCCATCGTTGGTCTGCGTAACTGGCGGCGTGAGTTGCTTCAACATGAGCAGTCAACACCGGTCGGCGCTGTTGCCGTGTGATATTGGCCTTGTACCATGTCTGAATCGCCACTCCAGAATCGCTACGTTGCGCATCTTGATATGGATGCCTTCTACGCATCGGTAGAGCTATTGCGCTACCCGGATTTGCATGGCCGTGCCGTCGCAATCGGTGGCGGATCGGACCATCAACCTGATGTTTTGGCCGATGGCAGCCGCCGCTATGCCACGCTGCGCGAGTACGTCGGCCGTGGCGTGATTACGACCTCGACGTATGCCGCACGCGCTTTAGGTGTTTTTTCGGGAATGGGGATTATGAAGGCGGCAAAGCTTGCGCCGGATGCGATTCTGTTGCCTACCGATTTTGAGGCTTATCGGCATTATTCGCGGCTATTTAAGGCTGCTGTAGCGAGCGTTTCGCCCCATATCGAGGATAGGGGGATCGATGAAATTTATATCGAACTTAGCCAAGAGTTTGCCGATAGGGAAGAACTTTCTTCCTTTGCACTACGGATTAAAAAAGCGGTTAACGATGCCACCGGGTTGTCTTGCTCCATTGGCGTTGCGTCCAACAAACTGCTTGCTAAAATTTGTTCTGACCTTGAGAAGCCGAACGGCTTAACCATTCTGTCGCCAGCCGATCTGGTCTCTCGGATCTGGCCTTTGTCGGTGAGTAAGATTAATGGCATCGGTCCGAAGGCGGCTGAAAAATTAGCATTGTTAAACATTCGCACCATCGCAGAATTGGCCGAGACCGACCCGGGCATTCTTCAGGATAATTTTGGCCGCAGCTACGGCGCATGGTTGTATAACGCCTCGCACGGCATCGATGAGCGGCCGGTGGTGACGTACTCTGAACCGAAGTCGCTCAGTCGGGAAACGACATTTGAGCGCGATCTGCACGCGATGCTGGATCGACCGATTCTCTCCGCCATATTTACCAAATTGTGTGAGCGCTTAGCTGGAGACCTTCAGCGTAAGGGATACATCGGGCGCACCGTTGGCATCAAATTGCGCTTTACCGACTTCAGTACGGTCACGCGTGACGTGACATTGCCTGCGTCGATAGATGATGCGGATGCCATCCGGCGCGCGGCTGGCGAATGTTTGCGACGTATCTCATTACATCAAAGACTGCGATTGCTGGGTGTGCGGGTGAGTGCATTGTCGAAGAAAGGCGTGGCAACAGAAAGTCAATTAAGCCAGCCGGGCCAATTATTGTCGCAAGGGGATTTGTTTGGTAGTGGGGTAGATTCCGTTGAGTAGTCGTCAATACTTAGTGTTGTCAAGTCATCGAGCCGACATAAAACTGTCATTTTCTTGAAGTAATCGCTCGTTAGTCTGGCGTTGTCAACTTTTGATAAGGACAACGCATGCAATTATTGACGATCCCTGGCGATGGAAACGCGCAACTTTCCAAATTGACGGTCAGTCTCGCCAGCACGCAGGAAGAAATACGCGAAGTGCAACGCTTGCGTTATAAAGTGTTTGTTGAAGCGTTTAGTTTGTCGGCGTTGCAAAATGCCGATGGTCTTGATACGGATGAATTTGATGCCTATTGCGATCATCTGATTGTCCGCGACAACAAAACCTTGCGCGTGGTGGGAACTTACCGCGTGATGAGTCCCGATGCCGCCCGGCGCATGGGCTCTTACTACTCCGAAAAAGAATTCGACCTGTCTCGACTTGATCAATTGCGCAGCCGTATTGCTGAGGCAGGGCGCGCCTGTATTCACCCTGATTATCGTAGTGGTAGCGTGATCATGCTGTTATGGGCCGGGCTGGCGGCGTATATGCGTCGCGAGCGTTGTGAGTATTTAGTGGGTTGCGTGAGCGTCAGCCTGGCCGACGGCGGACATAATGCAGCCGCGTTGTATCACAGCTTCAAGGATGAACATTTTGCGCCAGCCGAGTATCGGGTGACGCCGCACACGCCTTTTTCTGTGGTTGAACGTGAGGCTGGCCATGTGCCGACTATGCCGCCGCTGTTAAAAGGTTATCTGCGTAGCGGCGCATGGGTGTGCGGCGAACCGGCCTGGGATCCTGATTTTCATTCTGCCGATTTTTTCTTGCTGCTGCCATTGGCCAGACTCGATAGTCGTTATGCGCGCCATTATCGTAAAGAGATGGGGGCCGTATGAGACCGCGCGATTATTTTCTCGATAGTGGATTTTCTGGTGCCGGAACGGGGGTGAAGCGTGAGCCGATTCGCTTTCGTACGATCTGGATTTCTGATGTGCATCTTGGGACGACAGGTTGCCAGGCGGCGCGTTTGCTCGAATTTTTAAAGGCGACTGAATCGGATACGCTGTATCTGGTCGGCGATATTGTCGATGGCTGGCAACTGAAGCGGCGCTGGTATTGGGATCAGACGCATAACAATGTGGTGCAGACGGTATTGAAGAAGGCGCGCAAGGGGACTGAGGTCATTTTTGTTCCCGGCAACCATGATGAAGCGGTGCGTCAATTTATCGATTTGGACTTTGGCGGTATCAAAATTCGTGATGAGCTGGTGCATACTACGGCTAAGGGAAAGCGCTTTCTGGTACTGCATGGCGATCGGTTTGATGGCGTGATTGCTTGCGCAAAATGGCTGGCGTATGTCGGGGATAGTTTGTATACAGTGATTTTGACGTTTAATCAGTGGTTCAATAGCTGGCGTGCCCGAGTTGGTTTGCCGTATTGGTCGTTGTCTCAATATTTAAAGCTTAAAGTTAAAAACGCGGTGAATTATATTGCATCGTTTGAAGATGCATTGGCAGGAGAAGCTGCTAAAAGAGGTTTGGATGGCGTTATTTGCGGTCATATTCATAAGCCGGAAATGCGTGATATTAATGGCATTACTTATTGTAATGATGGCGATTGGGTCGAGAGTTTGTCGGCGTTGGTGGAAGATGCCAGCGGTGAACTACGACTGGTTACCTGGCAGGAAATTATGGGCAATACTCATACTGTAGTAAGTCGTGCCGTTGGGGAGCTATGCGAAGTGCCATCTTAGTTCGATGACTTTTTTGGACTGTCAGTGACGAAAAAAAACCTCGCAATGCGAGGTTTTTTTATTAGAACCTTAGTCTTATGACGGGTTGGTTTCCCAAATTTTCCACCAGGTGGTTTTCTTGGAAGGCCCGCCCTTGTAATAAATACTATCCGGGTAGTTTTTTTGCAGAACACGGGCCGCGTCGTCGCGTAATTCTGTCATGCCCAACGCATCGTATGAACGAACCATAATATAGAGTGCTTCCTGAATGGCTGGTGCGTCGCGGTATTCCTTCACTGCATTTTGAGAGCGTGTTACAGCAGCTATATAGGCGCCGCGGCGGAAGTAATAGTTGGCCACATGAACGTCATATTCGGCCATCGCATTGACCAGGTACTTCATACGTATGATGGAATCCGGTGCATAAGTGCTGTCCGGGAAGCGCTCAACAACTTGTTTAAAGGAGTCGAAAGCGTCGCGGGCTGCTTTTGGATCGCGTTCGGAGGCGTCTTCTTTCGATAGAAAATCAAAGATGCTGACCTTGTCATTGAAGTTAACCAGGCCGCGAAGGTAATACATGTAATCCACGTTTGGATGATTTGGATGTAATTTGATGAAGCGGTCAATAGACGCGAGTGCCTCAGGTTGCTCTGCCTGACGATAGTGCGCGTAGGCGATATCCATCTGTGCTTGCTGGGCGTAGGTGCCGAACGGATAGCGTGATTCGAGCTTTTCAAAAAGAGAAATCGCTTTATCGTAACCACCACTACCCATTTCTTCCTTGGCCTCCGAGTATAATTTGGGCGCAGACCAGTTTGCGGTCTCATCGACCTTGTCGGGCAGTAAGCCACATGCGGACAAAGAAAGGGCGAATGTGACAGCAGCTAGTGTGGAGATTTTTTTTTGCATGATGGTTCGTAAGAATGCGTGTAAACAATTGATGGATTATAGCCGATGGGACTTGCAGTGACGTCATTTACAAAGCCAAATTTGGCTGAAACCCCTACGGAAACAGAATTTCAGGCCGATATCGATGATAGCGAAGAAAGTGATGTAGCGGTAAATACTGCTGCGCCAATTGTGCTGACATTGTTGCCAGAGGTGTGTGGAATTCGATTGGATAAGGTTATTTCCAGCCAAATTCCCCAATATTCACGTAGTCGTATCCAGCAATGGATGGAGGCCGGTCATGTCAGCGTCGATGGCAAAGTTGCCACGACCAAGATGATTGCCTTCGGCGATGAGACGGTCATCGTCTTGCCGCAACCCGCGCCCGATGAGCACGCCTATACGCCGGAGGAAATGCAGTTGTCGGTGGTATATGAGGATGACGATATTGTCGTCATCGACAAACCGGCCGGTCTGGTAGTGCATCCTGCTGCCGGTAACTGGTCGGGCACGTTATTAAATGGCCTGCTATTTCGCTGGCCTGCATTGGGCGGGGTGCCGCGTGCGGGTATCGTACATCGGCTTGATAAAGACACCAGTGGCTTGATGGTGGTCGCCAAGACGCTGGAGTCGCAGACCGACCTGGTACGCCAACTGGCGGCGCGGACGGTCAAACGTCAATATCTGGCGCTGGTATGGGGCACGCCGCAATTGAACGGCACGATTGACGCTGCGATGGGGCGTCATCCACGCGATCGTATCAAGATGGCGGTTTCAGACAGCCCGAGCGCCAAAACAGCCGTGACCCATTATGAGCGTCTGCAAAGCGGGATATTGGATGGTCGGCCGGTTAGTCTGATGCGGTGCCGTTTGGAAACTGGTCGGACCCATCAAATTCGTGTGCATATGCTGTCGATCGGTTTTGCTTTGGTGGGCGATACGTTGTACGGCAAGCAGCACTTGATGCCAGCGTTTCCACGTCAGGCTTTGCAGGCAACCCGTCTTGGCTTGAGCCATCCGTCTACCGGCGAGGAGTGCGAATGGTTCACGCCGCTGCCGGAGGATTTTGCCAATTTGATCATGCGGGCAGGTATTTCTGCTCCTGAGTAGATGCATGGCTAAAAGGACACAAACTGTGTCCTTTTTTCTTTTCGATACTTGATGACCTCCATGAACTTCATTATTCCCGATTGGACTGGAGCACCATCTAATGTTGGTGCTTCAGTGACTAGCCGCCAAGGTGGGGTTAGTGGTTCTCCTTATGACGATGGCATTGGTGGCGGAGGCCTGAATCTGGGCGCGCACGTTGGCGACTTGTTGGCCGATGTCGAGCGCAATCGGACATTGTTGCTGCCATTTGTGCCAGTGGCGCCACTTTGGATGACGCAAGTGCACGGTGTCAATGTGGTCGATGCTGGTGAGGCTGATATTGGTGTCGAAGCGGATGCCGCCATCGCAACCCGTTCCGGGGTCGTCTGTGCGGTACTCACTGCAGATTGTTTGCCGGTATTGTTTTGCGATGTCAGCGGTCGTGTGGTTGGTGCTGCGCATGCTGGCTGGCGCGGTTTGGTGGGCGGTGTGTTGGAGCAAACGGTGTCGCGGATGCGTGCTGCTGGCGCGGGCGAGATCATGGCGTGGCTTGGTCCGGCTATCGGTGCGCAACGGTTTGAAGTGGGAGTTGACGTACTTGCGGCATTTATGACGGCTGCTGAGACGCGGCCTGGATCGGTAAGATTGCTGCGTCTGACAGAGTCGGCATTTGTTCCGATTGCCGGACATGCGGGTAAATATCTGGCGGATATTTACAGTCTGGCCCGCATCGCGTTGGGAGAGGTTGGGGTATCGCGTGTGCACGGAGGTGGCGCTTGTACTGTCAGTGATCAGCGCTTTTATTCTTATCGCCGCGATAAAGTGACTGGTCGGATGGCGTCGCTTATTTGGCTTAAATAGTTATTCTTTTTCGGTGTTGCCATCCACCGAATTTGTTCGATCTTTCTGTGCTGAAACATGCTCTTCGGAATGTATTTCCTGAGGGGAATTCTTCTCGATATCCATTCGCTTGCGTTGTTCGGCTCTTTGTCGATTTCGCTTGCGTTGCGGTGTGCCGATCAGGTATAAAACTATTGTCAAAGGAAACACTCCATACAGCAGAAATGTCATCACTCCGGCGGTTGCAGACTGTTCGGTGATCGCCATCATGAAGACGACGTAAATCCAGGCGATGGCAACAATATACATATAAAAAATTAGCCTCCAAGACAATCCGGCACACAATCGAACACCATACGCGAAATCAACGGTACCCGCATGAATACTCCAAAATTCCCTACCTTCGATCCCGCATTGCTATCGCAAGCCTCACAGCAAATGCTGGAGCAATTTTCAAAAAATTTGCCGCTCAATATGCAGCAAATGGCTGATCCAAATAAATGGCTATCATTGTTCAATCCTGGTGCAGGGCAATCCTTCGCAGCGGCTGGTTTGCCGCAAGCTGCTTTGCATGATGTGGGTGTCAAGCTCGCACCTGCCACTCTCGAAAAACTTCAAAAAGAATATACAGATCAGCTCGCAGTCTTATGGCAAGACGCGCTTGCGTCACGTATGCCAGCACTCCCGGACAAGCGTTTCAATGGCGCTGCATGGCAGGCTAATCCGCTGCATGCGTTTAATGCTGCCGTCTATTTACTCAATGGTCATTATTTGACTGAGCTCGTTGATGCGGTGGATGCTCCGGTCAAAACCAAACGCAAAATTGGTTTTGCAGTCCAGCAAATGGTGGATGCGATGTCGCCAAGCAACTTTCTGGCAACTAATCCGGTCGCACAGCAATTAATGGTCGATACCAAAGGCGAGAGCTTGTCACGCGGGATGACGCATTTGCTTGCCGATATGCAAAAACGCAAAATATCGCAGACCGATGAGGCTGCCTTTGAGATCGGCAAAGACGTTGCCACGACAGAAGGTGCGGTGGTTTTTGAGAATGCTTTATTCCAATTGATTCAATACAAGCCGTTGACCAAGACGGTGCATCAGCGGCCTTTGCTGATCATGCCGCCATGCATTAATAAGTTTTACATCATGGATTTGCAGCCGCAAAATTCGCTCGTGCGCTATGCGGTCGAACAAGGCCACACCGTCTTCCTGATGTCATGGTGCAATGCTGATGCATCGCACGCGCACACTACGTGGGATCAATACATCGAAGATGGTGGCGTGAAGGCTTTGCATGTGGTGCAAGCGATATCCGGGCAGGACAAGGTCAATGCGCTAGGGTTTTGTGTTGGCGGGACGCTATTGTCTTCGGCATTGGCAGTCATGGCCGCTCGGGGCGAAAAGCCTGTCGCCAGCCTGACCTTATTGACGGCATTACTTGATTTTACTGATACCGGTGTTCTCGATGTCTACATCGATGAAGCTCAAATCAAGATGCGTGAGCAGGCCATTGGCGCTGGCGGTTTAATGCCCGGACGTGATTTTGCTTCTGCGTTTTCCAGCTTGCGACCGAATGATCTGGTATGGAATTATGTTGAATCGAATTATCTCAAAGGCGAGGAACCGACCGCCTTCGATCTGCTCTACTGGAATGCCGATAGTACAAATTTGCCCGGTCCGATGTTTTGTTATTACCTGCGTAATTTGTATTTAAATAATTCCTTGAAGGAGCCGTGCAAACTTATCGTGGCTGGCGAGAAACTCGATCTGGGCAAGATTGCTGCGCCAACATTCATCTATGCTTCGCGTGAAGACCATATCGTTCCGTGGACGTCGGCGTATGCATCGACTACGTTACTCAATCCTAAACATGCTGAACGCAATCATTTTGTCCTTGGCGCATCGGGTCATATTGCTGGTGTGATTAATCCTCCTGTTAAAAATAAACGTAGTTACTGGACCAATGAAAAGGTTGGCGTCACTGCGCAAGACTGGATGGATGGCGCGACGGAACATCCGGGTAGCTGGTGGACGCTCTGGTCTGAGTTTTTGGCTGAGCATGGCGGTAAAAAAGTAGCCGCCCCCCGTAAACCGGGAGATACAACCTACAAGGTCATTGAGCCGGCACCAGGGCGCTATGTGAAAGTAAGGGCTGAGTAGTTGGCAGGAGCAGATTATTTTTACTATTTATATGGGTAAGTGTAATAAGCGCATTGATAGAAGATTTGTATAATTTTTGATATTCCCACCAGGAAAAGACCTTTATCGTATGACGAAGTTATAAAAAAAATTCAATAACATAGTTGTCCCCAGGGGGGATTTTAGTGATGCATTACATGCATCGTTTTTGTTAATTGAATGAGAAAGAGGAGACGAAATGATCAAACGTATTGCATATGTAACAGGTGGAATGGGTGGCATCGGTACCCCAATTTGTACTCGTCTTTGTAAAGATGGATACACCGTTGTGGCTGGCTGCGGTCCAAATTCGGCACGCAAGGACAGATGGTTGTCAGAAATGCGTAGTAAGGGTTTTGACATCCATGCGTCTGAAGGCAATGTTTCCGATTGGGAGTCGACCAAAGCGGCATTTGATAAAGTTAAAGCAGAAATCGGTGAAGTTGATATTTTGGTCAATAACGCCGGTATTACACGTGATGGTCAGTTCCGCAAAATGTCCAAGTCTGACTGGGACGCTGTTATTGATACCAATCTGAATTCATTGTTCAATGTCACTAAACAAGTCATCGACGGTATGGCCGATCGTGGGTTTGGGCGGATTATTAATATTTCGTCGGTGAATGGGCAAAAGGGGCAGTTTGGTCAAACCAATTACTCCACTGCCAAAGCCGGTATTCACGGTTTTACCATGGCATTGGCACAGGAAGTTGCTACCAAAGGCGTTACCGTGAACACAGTGTCGCCGGGTTATGTTGGTACTGATATGGTGCGTTCGATTCGTCCTGAAGTTCTGGAAAAAATCATTTCTGGTATTCCGGTCAAGCGTCTGGGTGAGCCTGAAGAAATTGCATCGATCATTGCCTGGATTGCGTCGGAAGAGGGCGGTTATGCTACCGGTTCGGATTTCTCTCTGAACGGCGGACTGCACATGGGTTAAGCAGGTGATCTGATCGCAAGATCAGACCAGGGCTGATAAAGCCGCCCGCGCTGTATGCTGTTTGAAAAATATTAGTAACGTGAGCGTCATTTAGCTCGCGTTACTAACTAATGCCACGGTGACCGTTAGCTAGTCGCTGTCTAAAAACTTTGTTAATCCCACAATTTGTCGCAATTAGCGCAATATAGTGACGTGTATTGACCGTATCGCATACGGTGCATTGCATGATGTCCGGGTGACTAATTTTACTTTTTGCTTTGAAAGCGTTAATGCGCGATGACCGGGAAATTCCTATGACTACTACAAAAAAAATTTCTGTGCGCCTGATCAAAAAATATCCAAATCGTCGCCTCTACGATACGCAAACCAGCTCTTACATTACATTGGCTGACGTAAAGCAATTAGTGCTTGATAACGAGGTTTTCGCTGTAATCGATGCGAAGAGCGATGAAGATTTGACGCGGAGTATTTTGCTACAAATTATTCTTGAAGAAGAATCGAACGGCACGCCGATGTTTTCTAGTGCTGCGTTATCTCAGATCATTCGTTACTACGGTCATGCGATGCAAGGGATGATGGGATCGTATCTGGAGAAAAATATTCAGGCGTTTATCGATATTCAAAACAAGCTGACTGAAAATTCAAAAGGTTTCTACGAGGGAAAACCTTTTAGTCCTGAGATGTGGGCGCAGTTTATGAATGTTCAGGGGCCGATGATGCAGGGGATGATGAGCAATTACATCGAGCAGAGTAAGACGCTGTTTGTGCAAATGCAGGAGAAAATGCAGAATCAAAGTAAAAATATGTTCGGTACATTCCCGTTTGTGCCACCGACACCAGAAGATAAAAAATAATAAGTCAATTTTTGGAATGGCTTCATGAAGTTAAATAATGTGTTCTGTACATTATTTTTTGTGAAGCCAACAAGCCAAACGGCATTCAAAACCACATTATTGCTACGCAGACCCATCTTCATCAATCTTAAACACGTTCTAAGCCGACCATGACAGGGGAAGGGGTACAATAGCGCCTTCGCTTTATTCCTCTTTTCTCCCCCATGTCAAATGTCACTCCAGCAGCCCCTCCGGCCGCGCCTAAAGTTGGTTTCGTCTCCCTTGGTTGCCCAAAGGCATTAGTCGATTCCGAACAAATCCTCACACAATTACGCGCTGAAGGTTATGAAACCGCGAAGTCTTACGATGGTGCCGATCTGGTCATCGTCAATACTTGCGGGTTTATCGACGCTGCGGTGCAAGAGTCACTGGACGCCATCGGTGAAGCCCTGAGCGAGAACGGCAAGGTCATTGTGACCGGCTGTTTAGGGGCTAAAAAAGATGCCGACGGCGATGATATTATTAAAAAAATCCACCCGAAGGTACTGGCTGTGACCGGTCCGCATGCCCTGACAGAGGTGATGTTTGAGGTCCATAAACATTTGCCGAAGCCGCATGCGCCATTCTTTGATCTGGTGCCAGCGCAAGGGGTCAAGCTCACTCCTAAACATTTTGCGTATCTGAAAATCTCGGAAGGTTGTAACCATCGTTGTAGTTTTTGCATTATTCCATCGATGCGTGGCGACCTTGTGTCACGGCCCATCGCCGACATCATGCTGGAAGCGGAGAATCTGTTTAAAGCTGGCGTTAAGGAATTATTAGTCATCTCGCAAGATACGAGTGCTTATGGTGTGGACGTTAAATTCCGCATGGGTTTCTGGAACGGCAAGCCGGTCAAGACCCACATGACGCAACTCGTGACGGCTTTGGGTGAGTTGGCGGCACATTACGGTGCCTGGGTCCGTCTGCATTACGTCTATCCGTATCCGCATGTTGATCAGATCATTCCGTTGATGGCTGAGGGGAAAATTCTGCCGTATTTGGATGTGCCGTTGCAGCACGCGCATCCTGATGTGTTGAAGCGGATGAAACGCCCGGCTAATGGCGAAAAGAATATTGAGCGCATTCAGGCGTGGCGCGCAATGTGCCCGGATATCACGATTCGCTCGACTTTCATCGCCGGCTTTCCTGGCGAGACCGATGCCGAATTTGAATATTTGATGGACTTCCTGAAAGAAGTTGAAATCGATCGTCTGGGTTGTTTTGCCTATTCGCCAGTTGAGGGCGCAACTGCCAATGCGCTGGATAATCCTGTCCCGGAAGAATTGCGCGAAGAGCGACGCGGTCGTGTGATGTTGTTGCAGGAAGAAATTTCCAAGAAGCGGCTGCAAGCCAAAGTCGGTAAAACCATGCGCGTATTGATCGATGCGATTGACGGCAGTGGTGGCGTTGGTCGCTCTAGCGCCGATGCGCCGGAAATCGATGGCGTGGTGTACGTCAAGCCGCCTTTCGAACCGCATAAAAAATTGGTGGTCGGCGAGTTTGTCGATGTCACGATTACCGCTTCCGACTCGCATGATCTATGGGGTGCTGCATGAGGTTGAGTAGTACTGTTTTCATGGCAGGATTACTCACGATGGTGCATGCGGGCTATACCGCACCGGTTGCCGGGGGCGCCGCTCAGCAAGCTGTAGCGGCGGGTATGAACATGCCGCCTGTCGTTGCACAGGTTGTTGACGATCTGTTTGCCAAGCCACTCGTCCTGCGCGGCACGCTAGGGGATGCGACGATTGAAATGCGTCTGCAACTGAAGCCTGATCCGACCGAGGGCCTGCAAGGGACTTATTCAGCAATCGGACAATCCGCCAAGATATTGCTGGCTGGCGAATATGACGGTAGCGACGTCATCATGGAAGAGTCGGTTAACGGCAAAGACGTATCCGGTGAGTGGTCGGGCAAGTTTGACGGCACAACTTTCAGTGGTACCTGGTCAACGACCGATGACGCTATTGCCAAGCCTTTCGTCTTGAAAGTGCAGATCGCTAAATAATCAAACATTATTTCAACCATCGAGCAACGCCCCATGACTAAAAAAACACTGCAAACAACTTTGATCCATAGTGAATATAGCGCTCCGCAGGGCTTTGGCGCTTTTCCTATGGCTATCCATCATGCGTCGACTGTTTTGTTTGAGAATGTGGCGGCAATGCGTGCGCGTGATTGGCTAGATAAAAATGCGTATAACTATGGCTTGCATGGCACCCCGACCACATTCACCTTAGAAGCGCGACTGGCTGAGATCGAGGATGGTACACATTGCCGACTCGCGCCTAGCGGTTTGGCGGCGATTACGCTGGTGGATTTTGCGTTTCTGAAAAGCGGTGACGATGTCTTGGTGCCGGATAACGTGTACGGTTCTAACCGTGTGCTGAGTAACTGGTTATCGACTAATTTTGGGATCACCTCGCGCTATTACGATCCGATGACAGGTGCTGGGATTGCGGAGTTGATCCAACCCAATACCAAACTGATCTGGACCGAAGCGCCGGGTTCTGTGTCGATGGAAGTGCCGGATATTCCCGCAATTTGCGCAGCAGCGCATGCGCGTGGCGTATTGGTGGCGATTGATAATACCTGGTCGGCAGGATTGGCTTTTCGGGCTTTTGATCACGGTGTCGATATCGTTATGCAGGCGCTGACCAAATATCAATCTGGCGGATCGGATGTCTTGATGGGCGCGGTGATTACCCGCGATCCTGCGTTGGCCAAGTTGGTAGAAATTGCTTTTAACAATCTCGGGTTGGGCGTCGGCATGGATGACGTTTATCTTGTTTTGCGTAGCTTGCCTACGATGAAACTGCGCTTCGAAGCACATGATGCGGGTGCGCGTACCGTGGCAAGTTGGTTTAAAAATCGGCCGGAAATCACCCGGATGTTGCATCCGGCTTTCCCTGATTGTCCTGGGCACGACATTTGGAAGCGTGATTTTACGGGCGCTGCTGGCTTGTTCTCTGTGTTGTTCGATAAGCGTTATAGCGAAGAGCAGACTGACCGCTTTGTGGATAGCCTGAAACTCTTCAAGATTGGTTTTAGTTGGGGTGGATCGAATAGTCTTGCGGTCCCGTATCGTATTGGTCACATGCGCAAAGACTGGCAAGACCTGGGCGTTTTGGTGCGGTTTAATATTGGATTGGAAGATACGCAGGATTTGATTGCGGATATTGAGCAGGCATTATCTCGGTTGTAATATGTGATTGTAGGTATGAAAAAGCCGACCTAAGGGTTAATGCTGTTCAGTTAATCTAGATAACCGTTCGGGCTGAGTAGCCCATAGGGCGTATCGAAGTCAGCGCTGATGCAGGTGCGCCTTCGATACGCTACGCTACTCAGTCCGAACGGTTTCTTAACTGAACGGCATTACGACCTAAGGGGCGGCTTTTTCATGCTTTCAACCTACATGCTGCAGCATATAAATAGCAGGAACACCTTCATCTATCGGATAACTCAACAAATTTTTTGATGCTTCAACCGACAGGCCATCATGCCTTTCGTAGCCAAATTTAGCCCAAAATGGAAGCGATCCCTGAACCGCGACCAGTGCGCTCCAACTAAGCCCTACACTACGTGCATATGCCAATGCCCTCGTTACTAGCGCTTGCCCAGCACATTGTCCGCGCAGGCGCGGCGTGACCGCCAGGTCATGTAAATACAGGCAGTCTGGATCTGGTGCAACGTTGAACGGTGCATTGAGCGCGGTTACCATCCCTTTGCAGGAGGGATAGCTAAACAAATAGGCTGCTGGAATGTCTTTGTATTCCAGCAGCCAGCAAGTTTGTCGGCTACTGTTGATGCGCTTCAAAAGAATCGCTTCTGGTTCCACCATCGATGGTGGATAACATTCCATTTGAATCTGTATCAAGACAGGAATGTCATCTACCGTCATAGGGCGTATCAAAAGGGCAGTCATATCGATCGTCTGCCGAAATCAGACTGGCATCGTTTTGTTGTCATTCAAATCGAGTAAGCCCTTAATCAGACGATAGGCTTTCCATAACCAGGCAATGCCCCATACCAGAAATGCCAGCGGAAGCCCGATCACCGTTAACATTAAGCCGAAGCCGATTGTCACCCATAACAGATACCACCAAAACGAGCGAATTTGCCAGATGTGATGGCTATAGACAAACGTGTTCGCAGCATCTTCGCGTTTCAGGTAGTTGATGATGAGCGGAATGAACGAAAACAGACCCAGCGATAGAACAAAGCTGAGGCCGTGGAAGAGATACAGCCACCAGGCAAGGTTTTTTAAAGAGTGCAGTTTGTTATCGAAAACTATTTCTTGTGACATCGTAGCGATCCTTCAAGTGAGTGGTGACAGTCTGACATCAACGATCTGTCAAAGTTGCGGCTCTATCCGCACAACACCGGCAAAATGCCATCCAACCCGACAAAATTCAAGGCGAGACTGGCTTCTACTCTGACCACCGGTTTGGCGCGGAAAGCGACCGAAAGACCGGCGATGCGCATCATTTTCAGGTCATTAGCACCGTCACCCATGACGATAGCCTGCATCGGTGTAATGCCTAGTTCGACACACACGCGCTCAACTGTGCGCTGTTTTTCTTCCGCATTGACGATGTCGCCGATGACGTTGCCGGTGAGTTTGCCGTCGATGATTTCTAAACGATTGGCGTGGGTATAGTCGAGTCCCAGACGTGTCTTGATGCGGTCGGTGAAAAAAGTAAATCCACCGGAAACCAACAGCGTTTTGATCCCGGCTGCCTGGATGGCTGCCAGCATTTTTTCTGCGCCCGGCGAGAGTTGCAGCCGCTCGTCGTACACCCGTTGCAGTGCCGATGCATCCAAGCCTTTTAACAAGGCCACGCGGCGAAGCAGACTTTCGTTAAAGTCGAGTTCGCCGCGCATGGCGGCCTCAGTGATGGCGGAGACTTGCGGTTTGAGTCCGTGCATGTCGGCGATTTCGTCTATGCATTCGATGGTGATCAGGGTGGAGTCCATATCCATCGCCAGCAGCTTGAAATCGGATAATTTACACGTCGATGGTACAAATGCGTAATCAAGGTTTGCCGCCTGGCAAGCAGTATCAATCTGCGTTTTTAATGCATCCGAATATACGACATCTTCGCAGCGCCATGCTGTCGGCGAGGTGGCGACCATGTGGTGCGGCGCGGCTAACGCGGCGATGGCATTGGCGGCCAGATTGTCTTGGCTAAGGCTTTGCAGGATGAGTTGCATGGGGTCGTCTATAGAGTGTGTTGAGAAGGTATTAAGTGGTTAGCCGACCAGTGCCCGGATGGTTGCCTTGACTTGATTCACGCGCGTCGTCAGATCGGGCATGTTGGCAGTAATGCGCAATTTGTCCTGTCCATTGAGTTTGATATGACGATTTTTTTGAATTAACTCGATGATGCGCATGGCGTCGATAGGCGGATTTGGGGCGAATTGAAGCAGTGCCGCTTCCGAATGGGCGTCGATTTTAATGATCCCAACCGGCTTCGCTGTTACTCGCAGACGATGGGTTTCGATCAGCGCTTTGGCGGGGTCGGGTAATTTGCCGAAACGATCGATCAGTTCTTCCTGAAGATCATTAATTTTTTCCTGCGCATTGCAGTTCGCCAGCCGCTTGTAAAGCGACAAGCGCTCGTGGACATCGCCGCAATAATCGCTCGGCAGCAAGGCCGGTACGTGCAGATTAATTTCTGTCATGGTCGAGAGCGGTGCCGCCAGATCGGGCTCCTTGCCATTTTTGAGTGAGCGTACTGCTTCGTTGAGCATGTCTGAATACAGCTGAAAGCCGATCTCGTGCATTTCGCCAGATTGATTGTCGCCCAACACTTCGCCTGCGCCGCGGATTTCCAGATCGTGCATCGCCAGATAAAAACCACTACCGAGTTCTTCCATTTGCTGAATCGCATCCAGACGGCGTTGCGCAAGCTTGGTCAGCCCTTGCACGTCATGCACCAGCAAGTACGCATAGGCTTGATGATGCGAGCGGCCCACGCGACCGCGTAGCTGATGCAATTGCGCCAGACCGAATTTGTCGGCGCGATGCATGATGATGGTGTTGGCGGTGGGGACGTCGATCCCGGTTTCGATAATGGTGGTGCAGAGCAAAATGTTGAAGCGCTGGGCAACGAAATCGCGCATGACTTTTTCCAGATCGCGCTCGTGCATTTGGCCGTGGGCGATGGCGATCCTTGCTTCCGGCAATAATTCCGCCAGCATCGCTCTGCGGTTTTCGATGGTGTCGACTTCATTATGCAAAAAGTAGACCTGACCGCCACGTTTAAGCTCACGTAAGCAGGCTTCACGAATGGTCGAATCGTCCTCGCTGCGGACAAACGTTTTGATCGCCAGACGTTTTTGCGGCGCTGTTGCGATGATGGAGAAATCGCGCAGACCTTCAAGCGCCATGCCGAGCGTGCGTGGAATCGGGGTTGCCGTCAGGGTCAGAACATCGACTTCGGCACGCAGCGACTTGAGCGCTTCTTTTTGACGCACGCCAAAACGATGCTCTTCATCAATGATGACTAAACCGAGTCGCGCAAATTTGACGTCGTCGGACAGCAGTTTGTGCGTGCCAATGATGATATCGATCGTGCCGTCGGCCATGCCCTTCATTGCCAGCGTGATTTCTTTGCCGGAGCGGAAGCGCGAGAGTTCGGTAATTTTTACCGGCCAGTCGGCAAAGCGATCGGCAAAAGTCTGCGCGTGTTGTTCGGCCAGCAGCGTGGTCGGGGCCAGGATCGCGACTTGTTTGCCGCCCATCACGGCGACAAACGTGGCGCGCAAGGCGACTTCGGTTTTGCCGAAACCCACGTCACCGCAAATTAAGCGATCCATTGGTTTGCCGCTGGTCATGTCGCCGATGACGGCGTTGATGGCGGCGGCTTGATCGACGGTTTCTTCAAAACCGAAGCTGTCAGCAAAAGTGGCGTAATCGTGGGCCGAGTATTCAAATGTATGGCCTTTGCGCAAAGCACGGCGCGCATACAAATTGAGTAATTCGGCAGCGGTGTCGCGGACTTGCTGGGCTGCTTTACGTTTGGCTTTTTCCCATTGGCCCGAGCCCAGCGCGTGCAGGGGTGCATCTTCGGGCGACGCACCGGAGTAGCGTGAAATGACGTGTAGTTGCGATACCGGGACGTAGAGTTTTGTTTCTTTGGCGTATTCCAGATGTAAGAATTCAGTATCGCCTTCGCCCAGATCCATGCTGGTCAGGCCCATGTAGCGGCCGATACCGTGGTGGATATGGACTACCGGATCGCCGATCTTGAGCTCGGATAGATCGCGTACCATCGACTCGACCTGGGTTGCGCCTTCTTGTTTTTTCTTGCCGATACGGCGGCCTGAACCGGCGTAAAGCTCGGTTTCGGTAATGAAGGCGATCTCATGCAGACCGTTGAGCTCGAACCCCGCATGCAAGGGGGCTACGCCTAGCATCAGTTGCGCTGATGAGGTAACGAAGTCGGCGTAGCTTTCAGAGAGTTGCAGCGGCAGATTGTATTCGTTGAAATACTGCTGCAGGGTTTCACGCCGACCGTTGGATTCGGCGCAGATCAGAACCCGGCGCTTGCTTTGCAGCAAGTACGCACGCAGATTGGTGAGGGGGTCGTCGATGCGGCGATTGACGGCGATATTCGGTATCGGTGCCGATAACGCAGAGGCGCTGTCGTCGTTTTGAATAATCCAGCGTCCGTGCGGTTTGGCGAGGGTAAAGAATTCTTCGCTGCTCAGAAAAATGGTTTCCGGGGCCAGCAATGGCCGGTCTCTGTCGGATTTTAAAAACTTGTAGCGCGATTGCGTATCGGTCCAGAAGCGCTGAATCGCGCCGTCGATGTCGCCCAAGAGGGCGAAAGTTGTTGTGGGTGGCAGGTATTCGAACAGTGTCGCTGTGCCGTCAAAAAACAGCGGCAAATAATATTCGATACCCGCTGAGGCGATGCCGTTGCCTATGTCTTTGTAAATGGCTGAGCGCGACGGATCGCCTTCGAATTCTTCGCGCCAGCGATTGCGAAAGGCCTTACGGGCCGCTTCGTCCATGGGGAATTCGCGCCCGGGAAGCAGGCGGATTTCTTTGACCGGATATAAAGAACGCTGGGTATCGGCGTCAAAGGTACGGATGGTTTCGATGGTGTCGCCAAACAGATCGATCCGGTACGGCAGCACTGAGCCCATCGGAAAAATATCGATCAGACCGCCGCGCACGGAGTACTCGCCGGGCGAGATCACTTGCGTGACGTGGCTGTAACCAGCCAAGGTTAATTGCGATTTCAGCCGCGCTTCATCGAGCGTTTCGCCTTGTTTAAAAAAGAAGGTGTAGGCGGCCAGAAACGAGGGCGGGGCCATCCGCACCAAGGCGGTGGTTGCCGGGACGATTAAAACGTCGCAATGGCCGTTCTGGATTTCGTACAGGGTAGCGAGCCGCTCAGAGACCAGATCCTGATGCGGGGAGAAGGCATCGTAGGGGAGTGTTTCCCAGTCCGGGAGCAGGTGGCAGCGCAGATGTGCGCTTTTGTTCGCGCTTTTGGCCTCGGTTTCATTTTGCTGTTGCCCGGCAAACCAAGGGATTTCTGATAGCAAACGTTGCGCGTCGGTGGCGTTAGCCACGACGATGGTTAACATTTGTTGCTGGCTTTTTAACGCGATTCCGGCATGGGCTAACGCGTAGGCATCGGCCGAGCCGTATAAATTTGGTAGCGTAAAACGTGCGCCCGGCTTGGGGAGGGATTTCTCTAGATCGAAGTGCATCGGGCTGTGGGTTTTGATGTGAGAACCTATTCAAGAGCTGATTATGCGGTGGCGATCGAAGCGCTTGTGCTGTTCAATATCCTCGCCTGTAAGGGCACGTTTCAGCGCTGCTCTTGATCCTGCCAATGACAATATCAGTTTTAACGAAGACTGAGAATAGTGATGTTGGATAGGGGATAAAGCGTCTGAGGAAAGACAAAAAAGCCACAATTGACGAGCGTTGACAGTTAAAATTCAGAGCAGCATTATAAACCACGGACCAATTGTCGATTCGTCAGTCTTCTGGTTTGGGTTCTGGTTCTGGTTCTGGTTATGACAGATTGACAGCCTCATCGACTATTTTTTAAGTCCGATTTCCTTCTTCCCCTGTTTTTTTCAATAGTGCACCGCATGAACTTCTCACGTAACTTCGCTTTGATCCCTGCTGCCGGTATCGGCGCACGCATGGAAACCGGTTTTCCTAAGCAATATTTGCCGCTTGCCGGCAAGCCTATGCTGCTACGCGTACTTGATACTTTTGCCGCGTGTGCTGCGATTACCCATACTTTCGTGGTTGTTAGCCCGGAAGATGGCTATATCGCAGACCTGATGGCCGCGGCTCCCCATCTGAAAGATCGCGTGACGCTGTTGTTTAATGGCGGTGAGAGTCGGCATCTATCCGTATTGAATGGCCTCAACGCGATTCGAGATGTGGTCGCTGATGATGATTGGGTGCTGGTGCACGATGCAGCGCGACCGGGTTTGACGGTGGCATTGATTGCGCATTTGATTACAGCGCTACGCGATGATGACGTCGGTGGTTTGCTGGCGTTGCCAGTGGTTGATACGCTTAAACGCAGTGATGATGCCGGTCTGACTAAGCGTGTTCTGCAGACGGTCTCACGTACAGCATTATGGGCGGCGCAAACGCCGCAAATGTTTCGATATGGTTTGTTGCAGCGTGCTTTGGTGCATGCACTGGAAACGGCGCAGGACATCACGGACGATGCCAGCGCAGTCGAGATGCTCGGCTTTCAGCCCAAACTGGTAGAAGGAAATCCGTGTAATTTTAAGGTGACGTTGCCGCAAGACGTTGCATTGGCAGAGATGTTTTTGAGGGAGAAAGTATGAGTTTTCAAACAGGATTTCGCATTGGTCAGGGCTATGATTGCCACGCCTTGGTCGTTGGTCGGCCATTAATTATTGGCGGCGTGACGATTCCGCATAGCACCGGGTTAATGGGACATTCGGATGCGGATGTGTTGCTGCATGCCATTATCGATGCCTTGTTCGGTGCAGCCGGGCTGGGTGATATTGGTCGCCATTTTCCTGATACGGACGCGCAGTTTGCTGGTGCGGATTCGCGCAAATTACTGCGTGAGACGGTGCGGCGGATTAGCGTTTCAGGTTTTGGGATTGGCAATATTGACTGCACCATCATCGCGCAGGCACCAAAAATGGCGCCGCATATTCCGCTCATGGTGGCGCACATTGCGGACGATTGCGGCCTCGCCGTAGGTCAAGTCAATGTGAAAGCAAAAACCAATGAAAAACTCGGCTATTTGGGAAGAGAAGAGGGCATTGCTGCTGAGGCGATTGCTCTGTTGTTTCGTCTGGAAAGATCGATATAAAGATCGTGTTTACGCCTGATGGTGTTTGCCGGTGCTGCGTATTAATGAGAACGTCATTTGTACCGACAAACCACCGCCGCTGCGGTTATATAGATGCAGTTTTCCATTGTGGTGTTTGACGACACGGTTGACGATTGCTAATCCTAATCCTGATCCATTGGCTTGTCCGCGTGCGGTATCGAGGCGCGTAAATGGCCTGATCAAGCGTTCTATCTCGCTCTCTGGTACGCCGGGGCCGTGATCCGAAATATCGATCAACACTTTGTCATGCTGCAGCATGGTGGTGGTGATGTCGATTGTGGCGATGTCGGTCCCGTCTGCTTTACCATATTTTCGGGCATTTTCAACGAGATTGGTGAAGACGCGCCATAGTTCGGTTTCATTTCCTGCCATGTGCAGATTTTCGGCCACTCTTGCGCTGATGTTGACGTCTGTATAGCGTGCAGCATTTTGTTCAACATCATGCAGAAAGCTAGTCAGATTGATGTTGGTAAAACTACTGGTATCGGTGGGCTTGGCGTAATTCAGAAACTGACCAATGATGCCGTCCATCTGGGCCAGGTCCGATTGCATGCCGCTACGCGCTTCGTCCGATAAGTGCGCCATTTCTACCTCCAGTAGCATGCGCGAAATGGGGGTGCGTAAATCATGGGAAATGCCTGCAAGAATAATTGCACGGTCAGCATCGACCCGTTGCAGGTCGTCCACCATCTGATTAAAACTATGATTGGCCTCTTTGATTTCAGTTGGACCGGTTTCCGGTAATCGCTCCGGCCGCTCACCTTTGGCGACTGCGCGTGTTGCTGCGGTGAGGCGCGCTAGCGGTTGATTGATCAATGTCGAGACAAACATGGCCCCCAATAGCGATAACAGCATGGCTGCGGTGGCCCATTGAAACCATTGAAATCCGGAGCTGCGCTCAACCCGATCGCGGTCTAGCATCAGCCAGTATTCATCCTCATCGATGGTGAAGCTGACCCAGAAGCCGCCGATGTCGTTGACGCTGGATGAAAATCTGGTTTCAATTCCCATACGGGCACGTACTTCCGCTTCGAGTTCCGGGATCACGGCGCTATCTGGCGGCGGGGCAATTTTATCGTCATCTTCGAGCGGATAAATGCGGATGCCTTCATTGCTGGCGAGGTCAAACAGCAATTCGCGTCGTAAGTCTGGTGCGGAGTGGGTGAGCGCGGCGCGAGTAATGGTGACGATTGAAATGATTTGTGCAGCTAATTGCTGCGCACGGGGGCCGCGCTCAATAATACGGAAACTGGCCACCCACACCACCATGCTGACGGTGATGAGGAAAGCCATTAAGAAAAACGTGCGCCACAGCAACCCGCTTTTCAGCCACGCCAAGCGGTGTTGTGCGGTCATATCAGCGCGGTTGACCTTCTGGAATAAAGACGTAGCCCAGACCCCATACAGTTTGGATATACAGGGGATTAGCCGGATCGGGTTCGATTAATTTACGCAATCTGGATATTTGGACATCGAGACTGCGATCAAAGACTTCGTACTCACGCCCGCGTGCCAATTCCATTAATTTTTCACGCGATAGCGGTTGGCGCGAATGACGGGCAAACACCTTGAGGACTGAGAATTCACCCGTCGTCAATGGTACGGACTCACCATTTTTCTTCAGTGAGCGCGTTCCAAGGTCGAGCACAAATTCGCCAAACTCAAATGATTGCGGCGTCTCCGATGGGGCGCCAGGCAACTCGTCAGGACCTTTGCGTCGCAATACCGCACCGATGCGGGCTACTAGTTCGCGTGGATTAAATGGTTTAGGCAAATAATCATCGGCACCCATTTCGAGGCCGATAATGCGATCTACATCTTCGCCTTTTGCAGTCAACATGATGATCGGAGTCTGGTCGCCAGCACCACGCAGTCGACGACAAATAGCAAGGCCGTCTTCGCCCGGCAGCATGAGATCGAGCACCAATAAATCATAGCGTTCGCGTATCCACAGCTTGTTCATGGCTTGTGCATTTTCAGCAGTGACAACCTGGAAGCCTTGCTCGGTCAGGTAGCGACGCAATAAATCTCTCAGACGGATGTCATCGTCCACGACAAGAATTTTGTATTGGTGCGCGTTAGCGGTTTGAGTTGGTGTATTGGGAGTATTCATCATCGTATGGTAACGTCAGAATGAAGATCAAAAATATACTGGATGCGCATGGATTACAAAGTGTTACAAACTTTACTAAATACCTCTTATGACAAGAAGTGAGGGCGCTTACACTTGGGCTGTAACGGATAAATCTTAACCGTTATCTTGCATACATAAAAGAAAACATTATGAATACGATGTTCCGGAAAATGAGTCTTTGCGTGTTGCTCCTGGCGATAGCTGGAGGCGTTACTGCACGCTCGGATCGTCAGCGTGATGACCAGCCACCAGAGCGCACTTCACAACGGTATGAAGCGCAACGCGACAACAGTCGTAATCAACAATCGCAAAATGAGCGCGCTAATAAGGAAGCTGCTCAGAATGCGCCTCGTGCGCGTTTGTCGCCGGATGAGCGGCGCGCCTTACGTCAGCAAATAAATGAGGTTGGGCGGGATCTTTATCCGCCTCGGCGTTGATAAGTGTACTTCCAGCGAGGCGCTTGATTCGGGTAATATAATTAACGTTTGGCAACCGTAGATGGCATGCAGATGAAGTCAATGATGAAAGTCATTGGCCTTTTTTATTACTATTGATGAGCTCGGTCATCGGAAGTTGTAAACCAGAAAGGGGTTGCAAGATTCCTCTTGCAACCCCTACATTTTCTGGTGCGGCTGGCAGGAATCGAACCCACGACCCCTTGGTTCGTAGCCAAGTACTCTATCCAGCTGAGCTACAGCCGCGAAAGATCGACATTGTATATGGGTATTGTGGAAATAGGGAAAAATCTTATAGAAAAAAATATGATTTCTTAATTTATATTTTTCATAATTGTTTTCTCACAATATGTTTCTTTTTTTAGCAGTGAATAGGTGCTTAATGTTTTTATTTATCGGGCTGTAAATCGGGCTGTAAACAAGGAAAGGGTTGCAAGATTTCTCTTGCAACCCTTTTTTGTCTTCTGGTGCGGCTGGCAGGAATCGAACCCACGACCCCTTGGTTCGTAGCCAAGTACTCTATCCAGCTGAGCTACAGCCGCGAAAGACAAAATTATAGCCGAGCCCCGTCAAATTTGAAAGAGATAAATTGCGTGCGTATCATGATTTGTAAATAAAAGAAGATTTTGTATTTTTTAGAGCAGCAAGTAGAGAAACAATCCCCAGCGCTTAATGTTTGAGTAGTTTGAATAGGTCTCGGATGTTCGTTTAAGAGTTATTCAACGCCAATATAGAGAGCGTCTTTAGACGAGCAAAATTGCCGGGCAAATTTTTCGACACGTAATCCAACAATATCATCACAGTGATACAATCAAACAATAATCATTATCATTTACTGCTCTAGAAAGGGCCTACATAATGGGTGTGAAATCTATGAAATTTTCAATATTGACCACGGTGTTGGTTGCTGGCTTTGCTAGTAGTGCCTACGCTGCAGAATATCCGATTGGCAAACCGCAAATATTTAATGGTATGGAAGTAGGTGCAGTTTACTTGCAGCCTACCAAGATGGAGCCTGAGGGCATGATGCGTAAGGCAGAAGATTCGGACATGCATGTCGAGGCAGATATTCGTGCAGTAAAAAATAATCCAAATGGTTTTGCCGAAGGTGACTGGATGCCTAATCTGGTGATTTCATATGAGTTCACTAAAGCCGGTTCCAGGCAAGTGATTAAAGGCGACATGATGCCTATGGTGGCTAGCGATGGCCCTCACTACGGAGATAACGTCAAGTTGTCCGGTCCAGGTAAATACACGTTGAAAATGAAGATTTCACCACCTTCGGCAAATGAGCACGCACACTTCGGTCGTCATGTTGATAAAGAAACCGGTGTTGCTCCATGGTTCAAACCTTTTGAGGTCAGTAACGATTTCGTTTTTGCCGGTGTCGGTAAAAAGGGCGGCTATTAATTTGCTGGCTTGTTGTCAGCAACGCGTGCGAATATGTGTCTGTTTGGCAACTTCAACCAAGCGTTTTTGATCAGGAGTATTGTCGATGTTTGTGAAAAAAAAGCGTGTATTGCTTACCTTGAGTTTATTGCTCGCTGCAGGAGCGTCCTTCGGGGCAGATCTGCCGACCTTCAAGTTGGAGATGAAAGATGGCGTTTTAAATCCAGCCCGGATTGAAGTGCCAGCAGGCAAGAAAATCAAAATTGAAATACACAACACCGGTAAGTCTGCAGTCGAGTTTGAGAGTGTGCAATTGCGTAAGGAAAAAGTACTTGCACCAGGTGCAGATTCATTTGTAGTGATTGCACCGCTGTCGCCGGGCGAGTACAAATTTTTCGATGATTTTCATGCGAATGCGCAGGGTGTGATCGTCGCCAAATAGTTCGATATTAATTAGTAAGTCCTATTAGTTACTAATAAACCAGACCCGGACTCCCAGGTCTGGTTTCGATTTTTTAGCGTCAAAAGTAAACAATGCATTGCTGATGTGGACTCGCTAGATTCAGTAGAGTGTTCTGCACTGATAACGTAATAACGGAGAAATAAAGATGGGTCAGGTTTTGTTCATCGTTTGGCGTGAAAGCGTCGAGGCTTTGTTGGTCGTTGGCATATTGCACGCCTGGCTAAAGAATGGTGGCGTCGATGCGCGTCGTGGTTTGCCCTACCTATGGGCAGGTGTCGGCATAGGTGTAGTTACGGCTATCGGTCTGGGTGCTGCACTGATGAGCTTTAGCGAAATTCTTTCTGGCGATGCGCAGGATTATTTTCAAATTACGATGGTGTTGCTGGCGGCAATTCTGATTGTGCAAATGGTGTTTTGGATGCGCAAGCATGGGCGCACGCTTAAGCGAGAAATGGAAACCTCGCTAAAAGATAATTTGAAGACGGCTAATTGGTGGGGCGTGACGGCGCTGGCGGCATTGGCGATTGCACGCGAAGGTAGCGAGACGGTGATTTTTCTATACGGTCTTGGCGTCGGTCAGCATGATAGTCAGGGGATGATGGTGTTGGCGGCATTGCTCGGTTTTGGATTGGCATTGCTGACGTTCTATCTGCTGCAGTTAGGTGGAAAAATTTTCTCCTGGCGTCGTTTTTTTCAGGTGACAGAAATCATTTTACTGTTCCTGGCGGCAGGGCTTTTATTGATGGGTGTTGAGCGTTTGATGTCACTCGATGTTATCCCTACGCTGATCGATCCAATTTGGGACAGCTCAGGTTTGCTAGATGATAGTGGCACATTCGGTAATTTGGTCGGGACCTTAACTGGCTATCGTGCACATCCCGCACTGATGAGTCTATTGGTCTATGTTGCGTATTGGGTGGTGGTACTGCTGTTTCTGAAACGGGCCACGCCAAAAAAACCATCACAGACTCAACTGGCTACCTAAATTCATGAGTACGTGTACTACTTCAATTGCATCTTCAACGTCGCCGACCCGTTTGTCGCGGGTCGGCGAGTGGATGCGCCTTCATGCGGGTTTGATTCGTGGCATTCAATGGGGCGTGGTCCTCATCTATGCGCTGCTGATTCTGGTTCCGATTTTTTTGCCCCTGCCCGATGAAACAGCCCATATTTGGTCTAATCTCACCTTGATTGCGCAATTCGCATTCTGGGGAGTTTGGTGGCCTTTCGTCTTAATTAGCATGGTCTTGATGGGACGCGTCTGGTGCGGCGTATTGTGTCCGGAAGGTGCATTGACAGAGTTTGCCAGTCGGCATGGCAAGTCTATGCCGATTCCACGCTGGATGCGTTGGGGAGGGTGGCCGTTCGTAGCCTTTGCGCTCACTACGGTGTATGGGCAGATGGTCAGTGTGTATCAATATCCCAAGGCCGTTTTGCTAGTCTTGGGCGGGTCCACCATCGGCGCGATTATCGTGGGTTATCTATACGGACGAGAGAAGCGCGTCTGGTGCAAGTATCTTTGCCCTGTCAATGGCGTATTCGGTTTGTTGGCAAAATTGGCACCGTTTCATTACAAGGTAAATGAACAGGCTTGGCGCTCTTCATATAACACGCATGGCAAAAAAACGATTGCCATCAATTGCGCACCGCTCGTGCCATTGCGGGCAATGACGGGCGCAGCCGATTGTCATATGTGCGGACGTTGCAGCAACCATCGGGAGGCGATCACATTAACCTGGCGTCCGCCGACACTGGAAATTGTCAATCTGGGCGCGAAACAAAACAGCCTGTGGGAAAGTGCATTAGCCCTATATGGCCTGATGGGGATTGCAATTGGTGCGTTCCACTGGTCGGCAAGTCCCTGGTTCGTTGTCATCAAGCAAGCGATTGCAACATGGCTCATTGAGCGCGACATCATGTGGCCATTTGCCACTAACGCGCCTTGGTGGATATTTACCAATTATCCGGCGCAAAGTGATGTGTTTAGTTGGCTCGACGGTAGTCTGGTAGTTGCCTATATTTTAGTTACCGGAGTGGTGATGGGGTCTGCGTTGTCGGTGCTATTTGCTCTCAGTACGCGGTTATTGGGTAACTGGGATCTGAGTCGTTTCAATCACTTGGTGCAATCGACGATTCCTTTGGCCGCTTGTGGCGTTTTTGTCGGCTTATCCGCGACCACCGTGAGCTTGCTGCGAGGCGAGCATCTTCCTGTCTTTTGGGCCAACGATCTTCGTGCGGTTTTATTGGTGGCGACTACTTTATGGAGTTGCTGGTTGGCATGGCGTGTTACCGGTCAATATGCTTCGGCACCTTTGCGACGCTTGCTTGGTATGGCTCCGGTAATAGGGGCCTTGGCGCTGGTTAATTTTGCCTGGTTGTTGATGTTTTGGTTGTGGTGATGACATTTGAAGTTTTTTGAATTAATGCGCAATGGCACCTCCGGGGTGCCATTGTTATTTTTGACGTCGAGTTAACATATTCCTCAAAAGCATCGGGCAGCCTGCCGGACTGAGGGGATTGGGGCGTAGAATATGTCCTTATAACATATAGCGTGGCTTTGATTATTCGATTAATCGATCGCCTTCATGGTCATGCGTCAGATTTAGGATGGTCTGTTGCCAAGCTGCAGGCGCAAGTCTCTTAACCGTTTTAATCACCTTTTGCCTATTCGCCACCATGGTCCGTCCCCGGTTTTTACCAGATAACTTTACTCTCCTGCTCGTCACCACAGTACTTATTGCGAGTCTTTTACCCTGCAAGGGAGAAGTCGCTAAAGCATTTAATGTAATCACAACGATTTCAATTGGTCTGCTGTTCTTTCTTCACGGGGCCAAATTATCCCGTGAAGCGGTGATTGAGGGGGCGATGCATTGGCGTTTGCACATCACCGTATTGGCGTTTAGTTTTATTTTATTTCCGGTGTTGGGTCTGGTTTTTAAACCGATCTTTTTACCATTGGTGACCCCGGATCTTTATTTGGGTATTTTGTTTTTGTGTACTTTGCCATCCACAGTCCAATCATCGATTGCATTCACCTCGGTGGCGCGTGGAAACGTCCCTGCTGCGGTATGTAGCGCCTCAGCCTCTAATCTGATCGGAATCTTCCTCACGCCGGTATTGGTCGGCTTGATTGTTGTATCTCACGGACAAAGTCATGGTTCGTTTGGCTCAATAATGAATATCGTGCTGCAATTATTGCTGCCGTTTGTTGCCGGTCAAATTGCGCGGCGCTGGATCGGTGTCTGGGTCGATAGCCATAAACCGGTGTTGAAGTTTGTAGATCAAGGATCGATTTTGCTAGTGGTATATACCGCATTTAGCGAGGCGGTTGTGCAGGGGCTGTGGGGGCAATTACCACCTATTTCTCTGATTGGCTTGCTGGTGATCCTGATGGTTCTGCTTTTTTCTATGCTGGGGATCGCAACGTTTCTCAGCCGTCGTTTTGGCTTCAATAAAGAAGATGAAATCACGATTGTCTTTTGCGGCTCGAAGAAAAGTTTGGCGAGTGGTGTGCCGATGGCGAACGTGTTATTCACCAGTCACACTGTGGGAATGATCGTGCTGCCGCTGATGCTGTTTCATCAAATTCAATTGATGGTCTGTGCGGTGCTTGCCAAACGTTATGCCGAGCGTCCGCGTAAACTGGCTGCACCAATTATTCCGCAAAGCGATTCGTCACCGGTTTGATGAGGCGTTTCGGATGCGACTGGATTTGATAAGGGAGGATGAAGAGCAAACAAGCTGCTTTTTTTCCTCCCTTGTGCGATATGCTTAAATCAAGGTGCAGGATTCGGTTGGCGTGCGTGTATCGCGTCAATTTCTTGCAGAATGTCATCACTCAAGGTGACGTTGATACTGTCGAGATTGCTTTGCAATTGCGCAAGCGTAGTTGCTCCCACGATGTTGCTAGTGACGAACCCGCGGCTATTGACAAAAGCCAGCGCCATTTGTGCGGGATCCAAACCATGTTTTTTTGCCAGCGCAACATAATCGCCAATGACACGTTCAACTTGCGGATTGGTATATCGGCTAAAACGTTGAAACAGGGTCAAGCGACCATCCGCAGGCTGGGCACCATTCAGATATTTACCGGACAGTACGCCAAAAGCCAGAGGGGAATACGCCAGCAAACCAATCCGCTCCCGATAAGAAAATTCAGAGTGGCCAATTTCAAACGTCCGATTCAGTAAGCTGTAAGGATTTTGAATCGTCACGATACGTGGCAGGTCGAATTTTTCTGTGGCGCGTATGAATTGCGCGACTCCCCACGGGGTCTCATTTGAGATGCCGATGTGACGGACTTTTCCTGCCTTGATGAAGTCTGCCAGTATCGTCAATGTTTCTTCGATAGGAACGGTATCTTCGTCCGGGATATGGGCGTAATTCATGCTGCCAAAGCAATTCACACTCCGGTCTGGCCAATGTAATTGATACAGATCGACGTAATCAGTCTGCAATCGTTCCAGGCTACCGTTGAGTGCTTCGGTCAACCCTTTGCGATCAAAATTGTTAATTCCACCGCGAATATGGCGTGGGTTATGTGGTTTGCGGGCCGGGCCGGTCGCTTTGGTTGCAATTAACACTTGATCTCGTTTGCCGGATTTTTTTAGCCAGCTACCGAGATATTGCTCAGTTGAACCTTGTGTTTCCGGACGTGGTGGCACGGGATACATTTCGGCAACGTCGATTAAGTTGACGCCATGGGCTAGCGCCATATCGAGTTGAGCATGGGCCTCGGCTTCAGTGTTTTGTTCACCCCATGTCATCGTGCCAAGTGTGATCTGGCTGACTTTAAGATTGCTATGTCCAAGCTCGCGATATTGCATTATGTGTCCTTTTTGCCATGTATTGCGCTAGAAATAGCGCTGCCAACGCATTGTTGTGATCGTTCTCAATTGCGGTAATCCAGAACGTGTAATGGGGGTGGTGCGGGCGCAAAGTATAGCTGTATTCAGCAATGACTGTAGAGCCTCGCATGGTATCGGAAGTGCTCATTTTTGCGCTGTTTGCGGGGCCTGCTGATCGGCATCTGGCACGCTGGTTAGTCGATCGACTTTAAACAATTCAGGAAATAATCGTATCCACAGCGCGACCACGACAATCGTGCCGATGCCGCCAATCAAGACTGCTGGTACCGGACCAAACCAGGATGCGGTGATACCTGACTCAAACTCACCCAATTGGTTGGATGTCCCGACAAAGACAGAGTTGACCGCACTGACCCGACCACGCATGGCATCGGGCGTTTCGAGTTGCACAAAGGTTGATCGAACGACAACGCTAATCATGTCGGATGCGCCCAATACCACTAAAGCAACCAGAGAAAGCACCATTGAGCGTGATAACGCAAACATTATCGTCGCCATCCCGAAGATAGCGACGGCGATAAACATACTGCGGCCAACGCGCTTGGTGAGTGGCCGACGCGTGAGATAAAGGGCGACAGACAATGCGCCGAGTGCTGGCGCGGAACGAAGCAGGCCCAAGCCAAGCGGGCCGGTTGCGAGTATGTCGTGTACAAAAATAGGAAGTAAAGCAGTTGCCCCACCTAATAGCACCGCGAATAAATCCAGTGAAATGGCCCCCAAAACAGCGGGGCGACTTTTAATGAAGGCGATGCCGGCAAATAGCGATGTCAATGTGGCCGGCTCACGTTTTGGCAATACGGTTTCAATCTTAATCAGCTTGACCAGTACGCTTGCAATAATGAAAGACGCGCTACTAATGGCATACACAACGCTGGGTCCCAATGCATAAATAAATCCACCGAGCGCCGGTCCGATAATGATGGCAGTCTGGGTTGCTGAGGCTGACCAGGCGACCGCGCGAGGGAGTAATCGTGCCGGCACCAAGCCTGGTACCAATGCCTGCATCGTCGGCGCTTCAAAAGCGCGCGTGGCGCCGATAATGAAGACAATGATAAAAATTGCCTCTTTATTGAGCCATCCCTGAATGCTGCCAATGGCGAGAGCTGCAGCGGCTAATCCTTCGATGAATAAACAAATATGGGCGATCTGACGACGATCGTAACGGTCAGCTACGTGCCCAACTACCAATGCTAAAAATAGTGCCGGTAAAAACTGTACCAATCCCACGATGCCGAGATCGAAAGCACTCCCAGTCATTTGATAAACCTGCCAACCAACGGCGACGATTTGCATTTGATTGGCGACGGTTGAGGCAACGCGTGCACCCCAAAATAATGAAAAAGGTCGATGGCGCAGAACGGAATCAGAGTCGGATGCAGATTGTGTATCGGTAGTAGCGGACATTGGTGAATGGTGGGCAGAGGCAGGGTGGAAAAGTAGAGGGTATTGCTCCAGCATCGAGCACAGTTAGAAAAACAGCCGCTATTGCTGCGACTATTTTGCATTAAATGTTGTTGTTTATATGCTGATTTGGCATATTATTTTATTTGGCATTGCCGCATCAATCAAACTAGCAGTCCGATCAGGCTGATGATGTCGTCGCTGATCAATGCTTTAAACCTCGGATTATCCCAAGCGGTGACGATCCGTTTTATGTTTGACCTTAATGCTGGGTACCGAGCGAGAAAAGATATGAATGACGGAATCAATATGTATCCGCATGGCGCGGCGTGCGGCCACAGCGTTGCGTGCTTGCAGTGCGTCTAAGATGGCGTGATGTTCTGCCTCTGATCGATTCGGCATATCTTCCGACGTATACCGCGTTTGCAAGCCTTGAAACATCATGCCGTACTTGCGTCCAAGCAGATGGCTGATCAGCATCAGATAAGCCGGATTGCCGCTGGCCTCGGCGATGCGAATATGAAACAGGCGGTCTCCAGGGTGGGTGCGTGAACCGTGCTTGTTGTCATCGACGTTGCGTGCATAGGCGTCACAGATATAGGCCAATTGTTCGTCTGAGGCGTTCACCGCTGCCAGCGCGGCAGCTTCCGGCTCCACCAAACGTCGCGCCTGCAGCAACAGGAATGGCGGAATTTCGTCATCGAGTTCCCGGCTAATTTCCAGATCCAGTTCTGGGTCAAGCTCCCAAACACTACGATGCGCCGCTTCTTGCAAGGTCGACGTCAGGTCACCAAATACAAGCTCGGTCTCTGGTCTCTCGCTGCGCTCTAAGACCGTTACGCCATTCCCCACCCGCACACGCACGATGCCCAGTACTTCTAGTGCGATTAAGGCTTCTCGCACAGAGGTGCGGCTGACGCCGAATTGTTTGGCCAGCTCCCGTTCCGGAGGGAGGTTGTCGCCAGGGCCGTATTCTCCGCGGTCTATCATGGCGCGCAGTTGATCGGCGATTTGTTGGTATAAGCGGCGGTTGTGTATGGTTTGAATGGGCATGGCGGCAATATTGTTGTGTGTTAAGAATATATTTACTTGTTGCAAAGCTAAAACTTCACCCCTATTATTGGTCTGGCCAATGGACCTTTGGGACAGTATGCGTGAAGCGCTGGTAATTTAAAAGAAAAGACAACGTATTTGGAAAACGTTGCATGAGGCGGCAAAAAACGCAGATGTTTTTTAGCCGGGCGACGTGATTTCTACAAGGACACCGCTGGCTGACGGTTTGGGAGAGTAGTGCCAACGCACCATCCCGGCTTGAATCAAAGAACTTACATAGAAAGTAGAAGCACGATGACCACAATTAAAGCGATGCGCGTAGTAGATGTGCGGTTCCCAACCTCGCAAATGCTCGATGGTTCAGACGCGATGAATCCGGATCCTGATTATTCTGCTGCCTATGTAATTTTGGAAACCGATGCACCGGGCTTAGAAGGCCATGGCCTGACCTTCACGATAGGTCGAGGCAATGAAGTCTGTTGCGCTGCGATTGAAGCGATGGCGCATTTGGTAGTGGGACTGAAGTTGGAATGGATTAGTGAAAATATGGGGCGCTTCTGGCGCTATATCACCTCTGACAGTCAGTTACGCTGGATCGGTCCGGACAAAGGTGCGATTCACCTGGCCACTGGCGCAGTCGTCAACGCGGTCTGGGATTTGTGGGCCAAGGCCGAAGGAAAACCGTTGTGGAAACTCGTAGCGGATATGTCCCCGGAAGAGTTGGTCCGCACGATCGACTTCCGCTATTTGACCGATTGCATCACGTCTGAAGAAGCGCTGGCTTTATTACGTGCGCAAGTGCCCGGTAAGGCGGAGCGGATACGCTTGTTAGAGCAGGAAGGTTATCCGTGCTACACCACATCGGCGGGTTGGTTGGGCTATCCGGATGAGAAGTTGCGCAAACTCTGCCAAGAGGCGATTGATGCGGGTTTCAATCACCTTAAACTGAAAGTTGGCCGTGACCTGATCGACGATATTCGCCGAGTGACTATCGCCCGCGAAGTTATCGGGCCAGAGCGCCATCTGATGATAGACGCCAATCAGGTATGGGAAGTCGATCAGGCCATAGCGTGGGTCAATCAGTTAGCGTTTGCCAAACCGTGGTTTATTGAAGAACCGACCAGTCCGGATGATGTAGAAGGTCACCGAACAATTGGTGAGGGTATTGGTGCTGTGAAAGTCGCCACCGGAGAAATGTGTCAAAACCGGATCGTTTTCAAGCAATTCATTATGCGTGGTGCGATTGATGTGGTGCAGGTTGATGCCTGTCGCCTTGGCGGCGTGAATGAAATTCTGGCGGTGATGTTGATGGCCTCGAAATACAAATTACCGGTATGCCCACACGCTGGCGGCGTTGGTTTGTGCGAATATGTACAGCATTTGTCGATGATCGATTATCTCTGTATTGCCGGCACGAAAGAAGGGCGCGTCACCGAATATGTCGATCATTTGCATGAACATTTCGTCGATCCATGCATCATCAAAAACGCTGCGTATATGCCACCGACGGCACCAGGGTTTTCGATTACGATGAAACCGGAATCACTCGAAGAGTATCGTTTTCGCGGTCAATAAGAACACCGCTCGCGGACGCCCGCGTATGACCCGGATATTTGATCAGGGCGACTTGGTTGGGACTTACGCAAAATTGTTCCAGCAAGGCAGACTGACGAAGACAGTACTTTAGTACGGCTAGGATGGTTAACGCCGCTGGGGCGATTTTGCGTAAGTCCTATTTTTAAGTACTCACACGAGAGTAACTATGCAGCAATCCGTCATTTCTTTGAAAAATGTGACCAAGCGTTTTCCAGGTGTGCTTGCGTTGGATAACTGTCAGTTCGATTTGCTGCCCGGCGAAGTACATGCTTTGATGGGAGAAAATGGTGCCGGTAAATCGACTCTGATGAAGGTGCTATCAGGTGTTTACCAAAAGGATGACGGCGAAATCTTCTTAGATGGACGCGTGGTCGATATTGCCAGTCCACGTGCTGCGCAAGCTCTTGGTATCGGTATCATTCATCAAGAGCTTAATTTGATGAGCCACCTGAGCGCCGCTCAAAATATTTTCATTGGTCGTGAACCACGCGGGCGCTTCGGGCTGTTTCTTGACGAAGATACGTTGAACCAGCAGGCCAGGGTGATCTTCGAGCGCATGCGACTGGATTTGGACCCGCGCACGCTGGTGAGTGAGCTCACGGTGGCCAAGCAGCAGATGGTGGAAATCGCCAAGGCTTTATCGTTCGATTCGCGCGTACTCATCATGGATGAACCCACGGCGGCGCTCAACAATATCGAAATCGAGGATCTGTTTCGCATCATCCGGCAACTGCAATCACAAGGTGTCGGCATCGTCTACATTTCACACAAAATGGACGAGCTGCGGAAGATTTCAGATCGCGTCACTGTGATGCGCGATGGTCAATATGTGGCCACCGTGCCGACCGCTACGACTTCTATGGATACGATCATCGCGATGATGGTCGGGCGTCAGTTGGATAACACCGCACACGAGATTGCGGACACTACACGCAACGATATTGTGTTGGAGGTCAAGGGATTGCAGCGCGGTGCGGCGATCAAGGATGTGAATTTTACGTTACGCAAAGGCGAAATTTTGGGCTTTGCAGGCTTGATGGGCGCGGGTCGGACTGAAGTCGCGCGGGCGATTTTTGGGGCAGATCCGATTCATGCCGGAGAAATCCACATCCACGGTGTGAAGGTGTCGATCAAGTCGCCCAAGGATGCAGTGACGCATGGAATCGGCTATCTGTCTGAAGATCGCAAGCACTTTGGTTTGGCGACAGGGCTCGATGTTGAGACCAACATCGTCATGTCGAGCATGAATAAATTTCTGTCGCGCGGTCTGTTTCTGAATCAGGCTGCGATCCGTGAAACTGCTGAAGGCTACGTCAAACAACTGCGTATCAAAACGCCGTCCGTGCGCCAGCCGGTGCGGCTGCTGTCGGGCGGCAATCAGCAAAAGATCGTGATTGCCAAATGGCTGCTGCAAGACTGCGATGTTTTGATTTTTGATGAACCCACGCGTGGCATTGATATTGGTGCCAAAAGCGAGATCTACAAACTGCTCAATACATTGGCCGAACAAGGCAAGGCCATCATCATGATTTCATCGGAGCTGCCCGAAATACTGCGTATGAGTCATCGCATTCTTGTCATGTGCGAAGGTCGTATCACCGGTGAACTTTTGGCGCATGAAGCATCACAAGAAAAGATCATGCAATTAGCCACGCAACGTGAAGTTGTGAACGCAGTTACCCAATCTAATAACTAAGTAATAATTAAGAGGATGATGATGGAAAATATCCCAGGCCCCCTGCCGCATACCGCATTGCCCATGACGAGTCCTGGTCTGTTGGTCACCTTCAGGAATAAACTATTTCACACCGACACGCGACAGAAGTTGCTTGCCTTTGCCAGCCTGATGGTGCTGATGATCTTTTTCAGCATCGCTTCTCCTAACTTTCTGCAAACTGACAATATCGTTAGCATTCTGCAATCCACGGCGGTCAATGGCGTGTTGGCGATTGCCTGCACCTTTGTCATTATTACTGCAGGCATCGACTTGTCTGTGGGCACACTGATGACTTTTTGTGCGGTGATGGCGGGCGTATTTTTGGTCTATTTAGGGTTGCCGATTTACGTTGGGATTGTTGCTGCGATCTTTTTCGGGGCACTGTGTGGTGGCACCTCGGGGGTGCTGATTGCCAAGCTTAAAATACCACCCTTCATCGCGACCTTAGGCATGATGATGCTGCTCAAAGGTTTATCGCTAGTGATCTCTGGTACCAAGCCCATTTACTTCAACGATACGCCGGGATTTACTTCCATTTCGCAAGACTCATTGATTGGCGATCTGATTCCCGCTTTGCCGATTCCTAACGCGGTGTTGATTTTGTTTCTGGTGGCCATTGTGGCCGGTATCGCGCTCAATAAAACCATGTTTGGTCGCTATACCTTTGCGCTGGGTAGCAACGAAGAGGCGTTGCGCCTCTCTGGCGTGAATGTCAATTTCTGGAAAATCGCGGTCTACACAGTCAGCGGTGCCATCTGCGGCATTGCCGGTCTCTTGATTGCTTCGCGCCTGAACTCTGCGCAACCGGCGCTGGGACAGGGTTATGAACTTGATGCCATCGCAGCGGTGGTCATCGGCGGCACTTCGTTGTCAGGCGGGACCGGGACCATTCTTGGCACCATTATCGGTGCCTTCATTATGAGCGTGCTGATCAACGGCTTACGCATGATGTCTGTTGCGCAAGAATGGCAAACCGTAGTGACTGGCGTAATTATCATTCTGGCGGTCTACATGGATATTTTGCGCCGCCGAAAACAGTGACGAATTGTTCGCCATTGATCTTGTTTTACATCACATAAATGCAGCACAAAAAGGAGACTTAAAATGATGAAAAAAAGAGCATTACAGATTGCCATCAGCTTGACAGCGGCATTGGGTTTTAGCAGTACAGTGCTAGCGGAGGAAATTTATATTCCCCTCATTTCGAAAGGCTTTCAGCATCAGTTTTGGCAAGCGGTGAAGTCAGGCGCCGAGCAAGCGGGGAAAGACTTGCACGTGAAGGTCACGTTTGAAGGCCCCGAAACCGAGGCGATGGTCGATAAACAGATTGATATGTTATCGGCTGCGCTGGCCAAGAAGCCTAAAGCGATTGGTTTTGCCGCCCTCGACAGCAAGGCTGCTTTGCCGTTGTTGAAGAAAGCACAGGCAGCGCATATTCCGATTGTGGCTTTTGACTCTGGTGTTGACAGCGACATTCCCGTCACCACCGCGGCTACCGACAACAAAGCTGCCGCAGCAGTGGCGGCTGATAAGTTGGCGGAGTTAGTGGGTAAGGAGGGTGAAGTTGCTGTCGTGGCGCATGATCAAACCAGTCGTACCGGCGTTGATCGACGTGATGGGTTTGTGGAGCGGATGAAGAGCACTTATCCAAACATAAAAATTGTCAGCATTCAATATGGCGCAGGCGATCAACTGAAGTCGACCGAGATCACCAAGTCTATTTTGCAAGCCTACCCAAAACTCAAAGGCATCTTTGGTACCAATGAAGGTTCGGCAATTGGTGTACTTAACGGTGTCAAGGAAATGAAACGCAAGCTGGTGGTCGTAGGCTATGACTCCGGCAAGCAACAGAAGGACGCTATCCGCGATGGCAGTATGGCTGGCGCAATTACGCAAAATCCGGTCGGCATTGGTTATAAAACAGTAGAGGCGGCAGTGAAGGCGCTCAAGGGTGAGAAGCTACCTAAGATGATCGATACCGGATTTTACTGGTATGACAAGAGCAACATCAACGATCCGAAGATTGCAGCTGTTCTTTATGATTGAGTGAGGCTATAAATAGTGGGGTGAGCATGTTTGTGATCACCCTACAGATCTGATTTTGAGTGTGTCGGTCACAGCGTTCTGCGTTCACCCGATGCATCATTTATTGAAATCGATGAAAGTCGGAAAGTAAGTCAGGCCGCATAAACGTTTATACCTCGTTGCCTCTCCAGGTCGTGGAGTCGTACTATCTGCGTTTAGGCATTCTTGCCTAAATAATGATGCGGCCTGACTTATTAATGAACACTATCCATTATTTTTTATATGTTTAGTCGATAATAATTGCCATCGATCATGTTTATCAGTTATAAAGATGTTTAAGCAAGAAGTCGGTCGGATAATAGGATGCTTAGTAGTGTGAATCTTAAGTATTAAGTATCAGATAACACTTATTTATTTTTTTTAGTGTAATTCGATATTTTCCGTTATAATGCGGAATCGTTTAAGATTCGAGCTAGTGGTGCAGTATTTGTCTGTCATTCCTTTCTTGCTTTAAACGATCTAACGGGCGCAAGCCCAACTTAACTGAAATAGGAAATGTAATGGCAACTGGTATTGTTAAATGGTTCAATGATTCAAAAGGTTTTGGTTTTATCACTCCTGATGAAGGCGGTGAAGATTTGTTCGCACATTTCTCCGCTATCCAATCTAACGGCTTTAAGTCGTTGCAAGAAAACCAACGTGTTTCTTTCGAAGTTACTGCTGGCCCTAAGGGTAAGCAAGCTTCGAACATTCAGCCTATCTAATAGCTGAATTAAAGCATCTACTAAAAATCCTCGGTGCGCCGGGGATTTTTTTCGTCCTTTTTTCCCTTCGCATAGTTGAGAAAATAACGAAGTTTAAGTCGGCTCTATCAAGAACGAATGATGTTTAAAACTTCTCAATATTTAAGCCAGCACACCTTGATGCGATTTTGAGAGTAATTTTCCGGTTTCCTCAATGATTTTTGCTGTGACATATGTGGCATATCTCCAACGATCTTCCGAGCCCCCATCCCCTGCAGTATCAACATCTGGTAAACACTCCTCCTCTTTTGAGTCTGATTCGGAAAGCATAAAATTGCCCAATGGAAATGATGATGATGCTCAAACCCGCCAGGTATGAAAAAACTTCATGTGATTGATGAAAAAGTTTTGGCGCAACGCCGCGGATTTTGCGGATAGTACGTACTGATTTTAAAAATCACCCTGTTGTCAGGAAGTTGTAAGGGTGGGCTGAAATGCTGCGTTGTCTGTTATTTTTTTGATGTTAAATTAAAGCGCAGAGTTTGACCACGTCGCTCAGAAAATCGAAAGACAAACACCCGTAAATTCAGTGTTCTCAGAGTAATTTGCGGGTTCTTTTAAATATTGCTGCCAAGATAGTATTAAAAAATACCAAGCAGCCAATATCAATAATAAATAAGAGGAAAGAGGAAGACGCCATGACATATAAAACTAACGTATTTGTAGCTGCTGCACTGCTCACCTGGTCGCTAGCTGGTGTCGCAGCCGAACCAATTAAGATCGGCGTGACCGGACCATTCACTGGCGGCTCAGCCCCAATGGGCGTTTCCATGCGTGACGGCGTCAAACTGGCCGTTGCTGATATCAATGCCAAAGGTGGCGTTTTAGGTCGTCAACTGCAGTTGGTTGAGCGCGATGATGAAGCGAAAAATGAACGCGGCGTGCAGGTAGCGCAAGAATTGATCAATAAAGAAAAAGTTGTCGCCACCGTTGGTTTCGCTAACACCGGCGTCGCACTCGCATCGCAACGCTTCTATCAAGAAGCCAAAATTCCAGTAATGAATAGTGTCGCCACGGGCAGCATTATTACCAAGCAGTTCCTCGCACCGGAAAATAAGGACAATTACATTTTCCGTACTTCTGCAAACGATACGATTCAATCCGGTATGATTGTTGACGAAGCAATCGGCCGCCAGAAATACACCAAAGTAGCTATTCTGGCCGACTCCACCAATTACGGCCAACTCGGTCGTGAAGATTTAGAGAAGGCGCTCTTGGCCAAAGGCATCACGCCGGTCGCCGAAGAAAAGTACAACCTGAAAGATGTTGATATGACCGCGCAATTGCTGAAGGCTAAGCAGGGCGGTGCACAAGTCGTATTGACTTACGGAATTGGTCCAGAGTTGGCACAGATCGCCAACGGTATGGAAAAACTGAATTGGAAAGTACCAATTATCGGCAGCTGGCCACTTTCGATGGGCAACTTTATTGACAATGCAGGCAAGAATGGTGAGGGTGCGCGCATGCCGCAAACTTTTATTCAGGATGGCAATACGCCTAAGCGCAAGGCTTTCATTGAAGCCTATCAAAAAGCCTACAAAACTGACCGCATGCCTTCAGCTGTATCTGCTGCTCAAGGTTACGATTCGATCACTTTGCTGGTAGCCGCCATTAAACAAGCTGACACCACAGACGGAGCGAAAGTACGTGAAGCGCTGGAAAATCTGAAAGAGCCAGTCGAAGGCGTCATTACTACTTACAAGCAGCCTTACAGCCACGATGATCACGAGGCGATCAAGCCGGGTATGGTGATGATCGGTGAAGTCAAGGGCGGCCGAGTTGTGCTAGCCAAGTGATGTTAGCAAAATACGTTCACCGGTCATATCGGATGAACGTATATTGACGATCAGGCCAGTCCTCCACGTGGGACTGGCTTTTTTTCTTGCCATCTACAGGCAATTGCTCTCTTTCGTTATCTTGGATAAATATCATGGAAATTCTTCTCCAGCTAGTTTTGAGCGGTATCGCCTTAGGCATGATCTACGCGGTCATCGCTTTCGGCTATCAACTCACTTTTGCCACTTCAGGCACCCTCAATTTCGGCCAGGGTGAGGCCTTGATGCTAGGCGCGCTGGTCGGTCTCAGTCTGGTTGGCAATATTCACGGTGGTCCCTATTTAAATTACTGGTTGATGATTCCGGTCGTCATTTTGTTTGGCGCGTTGCAAGGCGTTGTCGTCGAATGGATAGGCGTGCGCCCGGCGATCAAGATCAAGTCTGAATTCGGCTGGATCATGTCTACGATTGCACTGGCAATCATCTTCAAAAATGTCGCCGAAAATATCTGGGGCAAAGACGATCTGACTTTCCCTTCACCATTGAGCGCCACGCCATTTCAGGTATTTGGCGCCAACGTGCAACCTATGCAAGTCGTCGTCGTACTTGGCGCACTGGCCATGATGCTGGCAGTCGAGATGTTCAATCGCAAATCAATCTATGGCAAAGCCGTGGTCGCTACATCTAATGATCGCGATGCAGCCGGGTTGATGGGTATTAATACCAGCATGGTCATTACGTTCTCCTACGCGCTATCGTCGGCGACGGCTGCTTTCGCTGGCGTACTGGTCGCTCCTTTGACTTTGACGGGCGCAACGATGGGGACAGCGCTAGGTTTGAAAGCATTTGCGGTAGCCATTATTGGTGGATTGACTTCCGGCATGGGTGCCATTGTGGGTGGTTTGATTCTCGGTATAGCCGAAACATTAACTGGTTTTTATATCTCAACAGGCTACAAAGAAGTACCAGGACTCGTCTTGCTGCTGTTGGTATTAGCCATCAAACCTGCCGGTTTGTTTGGTAAAACTGCGATCAAGAAAGTATGACGATGAACAAAAAATCATTTGCACTGGCCGCGCTAGGGATTATCGCGCTGGGCGTTTTCCCGTTGGTATTCCATAACCCGTACTACATCCATCTCGCGGAAACGATCCTGATCTACGCCATTTTATTATTTGGCCTCGATATCGTGGTCGGTTACACCGGGCAGGTATCACTCGGTCACGCCGGATTGTTCGGTATCGGTTCCTACACCACTGGCGTATTGGTATTCAAACTAGGCTGGCCGTTTCTGTTAGCGCTGCCGTCCAGTCTGGCAGTAACCGCTATATTCGGCGCGATTCTGGCGCTCCCGGCATTGCGGGTGACCGGGCCGTATTTGGCGATGGTCACGCTGGCATTCGGCACCATCATCGGCATTCTTATCAATGAAATGTCGTTTCTCACTGACGGCCCGATGGGTATCAAGCTCACCAAGCCGGTGTTCTGGGGTCACAAGCTTGACGAGGTCGAATATTTTTACCTGGTCGCCGTTCTGATGGTATTGGCGATGTTGATGGTCCACCGGATACTCAAGTCGCATCTTGGTCGTGCTTTTCAAGCCCTGCGCGACAGCCCGATAGCCTCCGACTGTATGGGCGTCTCGGTGTATCGCTATAAGGTCTACGCCTTTGTCATTAGCGCTGCATTAGCCGGTCTGGCAGGGAGTTTGTATGCGTATTCAGAAGAATATATTTCGCCCAATACCTATAACTTCGAGCTAACGATACTATTCCTGCTTGCCGTCATCATGGGTGGCCGTAAAAGCCGTATCGGCTCACTCATCGGTGCATTAATTGTGGTGATGTTGCCGAGCTTGCTGTCAGACATCGACTTGTTCCGCCAGATTGCCACAGTGATCGCCGTGGTAGGCGTAGCTGCAGGCGCATTCCTGCTATTGAAAAAACGCAAAACTGCGCGTGAGCTTGCTGTGCCGGTTATCGCCACCATTTGTATGGCGATATTTTCGTATCGTCTGGAGAATATTACCGACTGGCGCCTGACGATATTCGGCCTGATGACACTAGGCGTTGTGTATTACCTGCAGGACGGCATTGTTGGTTTTGTGCGCGGCATGTTTGCAAAAAAAGGGAGCGCTAAGCTGAATCAGCCGGTAACCGTTTCCGCCAATGCAGACAACGTTTGGGCAGCAAACAAGGGCACGCTGGCAATCGGCGAGAACTTACTCAGCGCCAGGCAAGTGCTGATGCAGTTTGGCGGACTCAAAGCATTGAATCAGGTTGATCTCAATATCGTCAAAGGCTCGGTACACGGACTGATTGGCCCCAACGGTTCCGGCAAAAGCACCATGATGAACGTGCTCACCGGTATCTATAAACCCACTGCCGGCGTAGTGGAGTTTAATGGTCGGGTCATCTCTGGCAACACGCCATCGGCAATTGCATTAGGCGGCGTTGCCCGGACTTTCCAGAACGTGCAGTTGTTCGGTGAAATGACCGCAACCGAAAACGTGTTGGTCGGTCTGCACAATACCTTCCGTAGCAATATTCTCGACGTGATGTTCAACAGCCGCCGTTATCGGGATGAAGAGCAAGCCGCACGGGTACGCGCTGCCAGTATTTTGGAATTTGTCGGCCTCTCCGAGTTGGCCAATGAAGAGGCACGCAATCTGCCTTACGGCAAACAACGCTTGCTGGAAATCGGACGCGCACTGGGCTTGAATCCTGAACTATTGTTACTCGATGAACCCGCCGCTGGCTTGACTGCGCCAGATATTCTGGACCTGATCGCCATCATTAACAAAATCCGCGATCACGGCATCACCATTATTTTGATCGAGCATCATTTGGATGTCGTCATGACGATTTCAGATACCGTGACTGTGTTGGATTTCGGCCAGAAAATATCTGAAGGAAAACCTGCCGCAGTTCAAGCGGATCCTTTGGTGATCGATGCCTACCTTGGCGGCAGCGCTGGCGAACCGGATGCGGTTGCCAGCCACGTCACCCCATTAACTGCCAATGAAGCGGGGGCCTGACATGCTTTCAATTTCCAATCTACACGCAGGCTACGGCAAAGTTGAAGTGCTGCAAGGCATTTCGCTAGAGATCCCTAAGGGTAAAGTAGTGACCTTGGTCGGCTCCAATGGTGCCGGCAAGACCACTACTATGCGCGCCATCTCCGGCATGATCAAGCCCACTCGCGGCACTATCATGCTCGATGGCAAGGACGTCACCGGGCTCGATTCGCACAAAATTGCCCGTGCCGGACTGGCCCATTCGCCCGAGGGACGGCGCGTCTTTGCGACCATGAGTGTGACCGATAATTTGCTGCTAGGCGCGTTTCCACGCTTCACCAAAGCGCGACCACGCGGCGATATCGCGCACGATCTCGAGAAAGCGCTGGAGCTGTTCCCACGCCTCAAGGAACGGCAAACGCAACTCGCCGGAACCTTGTCCGGCGGTGAGCAGCAAATGCTGGCGATGGCGCGTGCGGTGATGCTCAATCCAGAAGTGATTTTGCTCGATGAGCCGTCTATGGGACTTGCGCCGATTCTGGTGGAAGAGGTATTTCGCATCATCGTGCGGCTTAAAGAGCAGGGCATCACGATGCTGTTAGTAGAGCAGTTTGCCGCCGCTGCATTGAATGTTGCCGACTACGGTTATGTACTTGAGAACGGACGTATTTCGGTGCATGGTCCTGCTGAAAAACTCCGCAATGATCCGGCCGTGCAGGCAGCTTATCTGGGTGGCGGGCACTGATTAGTATCTGCACATACGCTAACCAACGAAATCGGCCCCTGCCTCCGAGATGAGGCAGGGGCCGATTTTATTCTTTCTCCGGAAATGTCAGTCTATAACTCAGGCCGGTTTATTACTTTTAGAAGCCATCCATCCGCTGCCCAACACCACCACCATGGCAACAACGTAAGCAAGATAAGTCAGCCAGGAAGCACTATTCCAAAATGCCGCAATCAGCGGTTCAGTCGTTATCATATGCACAGCGGTGTAGATCAAAATTCCCGCACCGATATAGATTGTGACTGGAAATTTCTCAATCAACTTCAATGCCAACGTCGATCCCCACACCATGATCGGCACAGAAATCAACAAGCCGATGATGACCAGAAATATGCTGCCATGCGCCGCGCCAGCGACGGCTAAGACATTGTCGATCCCCATGACGGTGTCAGCAATGATGATGGTTTTCAAGGCTGCCGCCATACTGGTGATTTTGCTGCCATCGATATTGTGATCATTGGACGCGCTGAGCAAACGATAGGCAATCCACAACAGGGCCGCGCCGCCGATGAGCAATAAGCCGGGAATTTTCAACAGCCAGACCACGGCGATCGTCATGATCACACGCGTCACAACGGCACCCAAAGTGCCCCAGATAATCGCTTTTTTACGTAAATGATCCGGCAAGTTGCGGGCCGCCATCGCGATCACGATGGCGTTATCGCCCGCCAGCACCAAATCGATGACGACGATAGATAGCAGCGCCGCAAAAAATTTCGCAGCATCCCAATCGGCCATGCCGAGCATTCCTAATAAACTTGAAACATCCATACAATCTCCATCAATAGTTCAGCAAAAGGGTAAACCAATACACCTCGGACAAAACAGGGAGCCATAACAGGAGTAGCGAGGAGAGTTCACGACGCAATGCCTGCATGGAGTCCATGCTGACAAAGGTCTTGCTCAACAGATCATTGCAATCTGTCAGGGTAACCGGGCGCAAGCGTTGTGCTTGTTCCGTGATGACGACTACCGTGTAAAACGTTGCTGTCGCAGATCCAATCCCGACGACACCGTTAGAGAGCTACTCCCCTTTGGAGGGCGCAATACCAGTTAAACAATTTTGTAAATCTGGCATCACAAGTGGGCAAGTTTACTACAAAACGCTTGTGTATAAATGAAAGCGCTGAAAATGTATAAAAATCAGCCCTTACGCCAATAATCCCTTTGCGCATACGCGTGACGCAAAAAATCCACAAACGCCCGTATCCGTAATGGCAAATGGCGACGTTGCGCAAATACGGCATAAATGTCATTGCCGGGTGCGGCAAATTCGTCCAGCACCGTCACCAATTGACCGGAGGCGATTTCAGCACCCACTTCCCACATCGAGCGCCACGCCAGACCTTTGCCATTAATCGCCCAATCGTGCAATACCTGCCCATCATTACAAAACAGATTACCAGCCACTTTCATCGTCACCACTTTGCCATTGTGCCGAAAAGTCCAACCGCGCTGGCTACCGTCGCTACTCATTGCCAGACAATTATGTTTCGCCAGATCATCCAATGATTGCGGCTTGCCATGCCGTTTGATGTAGGCGGGGGAGGCCACCACAATGCGCTGGTTATCGGCCAGTTTGGTGCCGATCAGGGACGAGTCCGATAACGAGGCGATACGGATAGCAACATCAATCCCCTCGCCAATCAGATCGACCACCCGATCATTCAAATTCAGCGTCAGCGTGACATCGCGATGTTCTGCCAGGAAAGACGGCATCAACGGCGCGACGTGTTGTCGTCCAAAACCTGCCGGTGCAGAAATGAGCAAATGGCCGCTTGCGTGAGCACTACGTTCAGAGACCGCTGCCTCTGCGTCTTCGAGGTCTGACAAAATACGCTGGCAATCCTCCAAAAAAGCATCACCCTCGTTGGTGAGTGCGATTTTGCGCGTAGTGCGTTGCAATAATTTGACGCCAAGACGTTCTTCCAGCGCATCCAGACGGCGTCCGATCATGGCCGGTGCGATGCCCTCGGCCCGCGCCGCAGCCGACAGGCTACCGCGGGCGGCGACCTCGACGAAGGTTGAGATTTGCTTGAACTGATCCATCTTGAAATCCTTACAAATTAAGGCTATCTGTGACTAAAACGCATAGATCCTATGATAATAGGTTCCACCTATGATGATTAAGTTTAAATATACTTATTAACGTAAAAATCAAACAATGCCATTCCCCATTTCACATATTGAATATGGTGCAATACCGAATGTAGCAGTGCACAATATGGCAGCTTAGCGAAAGCAGGATCGCCTAAAGATTTCAAAAACCCGCAACATCATCTCGAACAACAGGAGCCAGCTCATGACACAAGCAATACAACTGCCAACAGGAATGGAAATTAACGGCGCCATGCAAGCCGGATACGCAGAAATTCTGACCCCGGACGCACTGGCGTTAGTCGCTAAACTCAGCCGCGCGTTTGAGGCGCGCCGTCAGGAATTGCTGGCGTTGCGCGTGCAACGTGCTGCCCGCCTTGATGCAGGCGAGCGTCCTGACTTTCTGCCGGAAACTGCGCATATTCGCAACGGCGACTGGAAAATCGCCCCGATTCCACAAGCGCTGGAATGCCGTCGCGTAGAAATCACCGGTCCGGTCGAGCGCAAAATGGTCATCAACGCCTTCAACTCGGGCGCAGACAGCTACATGACCGATTTCGAAGATTCCAATTCGCCAGTCTGGGACAACCAAATCACCGGCCAGATCAATCTGCGCGACGCCATTCGCAAGACCATCTCGCTGGAACAAAACGGCAAATCCTACAAACTCAACGATAAAGTTGCGACCTTGGTTGTCCGCCCACGCGGCTGGCATCTGGATGAAAAACACGTGCTGGTCGACGGCAAACGTGTCTCTGGCGGTATTTTCGATTTCGCCCTGTTCATGTTCCACAACGCCAAAGAACAACTCGCACGCGGTGCGGGTCCTTACTTCTATTTACCAAAGCTCGAATCGCATCTGGAAGCGCGTTTGTGGAATGATATTTTCGTCATGACCCAAAACGAACTCGGTCTGCCACAAGGCACGATCAAAGCCACGGTCCTGATCGAAACCATCCTGGCCGCCTTCGAAATGGACGAAATCCTATACGAACTGCGCGAACACAGCTCGGGCCTCAATGCCGGTCGTTGGGATTACATTTTCTCTTGCATCAAAAAATTCAAGCTAGACAAAGATTTTTGTCTGGCCGATCGTGCCAAGGTCACCATGACCGCGCCGTTCATGCGCTCTTACGCCTTACTGCTGTTGAAAACTTGCCACAAGCGTAACGCCCCGGCAATTGGCGGCATGGCCGCACTGATCCCGATCAAAAACGATCCGGAAAAGAACGACATCGCCATGGGCGGCGTACGTACCGACAAAGCGCGTGATGCAACCGACGGCTACGACGGCGGCTGGGTTGCCCATCCGGGTCTGGTTGAATTGTCGATGGCGGAGTTCAAAAAAGTCCTGGGTGACAAGCCGAATCAGATCAGCAAGCAACGCGACGACATCAACGTCACCGCCGCCGAACTGCTCAACTTCAAACCAGAAGCGCCGATTACCGAAGCCGGTTTACGTTACAACATCAACGTCGGTATCCACTATCTGGGCGCATGGTTGTCCGGTAACGGTTGCGTGCCGATTCATAACCTGATGGAAGATGCAGCGACGGCAGAAATCAGCCGCGCCCAAGTCTGGCAATGGATACGCTCCACCAAAGGCGTGCTCGATAACGGTCAGAAAGTCACCGCTGCAATGGTGGTGGCGATGATTCCGGAAGAGTTGGCCAAGGTCAAAGAGCTGGTTGGCACAGGCGCTACGTATGATCGTGCGGCGAAGATATTTGAAGAAATGTCGACTTCGGACACGTTTGCTGAGTTTCTGACGTTGCCGCTGTACGAAGAAATCTGATTGTATTTATGCAGTCAAAAAGCCGATCTCAGGATCGGCTTTTTTATTGTGCGCCCGGCTTGAACGCTTATCTGGTTAATGCGTTCAAGTATCGCTCGTAACCCGCACGCAACTGCTGCGCCGTCGCATTGAGTAACGTGATGGCGATGTCGTCGACATGACGCTGCGTCCATGATTCCAGACGTGTACCTTTAACCCATTGATTGAAGGCACCCAAGGCCGGTCCGGTATGCACCTGGTAATTCACCAGATCGTCCAATGAGGCGCTAAAGGCTATGCGGGTCGAATAGCCGAAATACCACCGAAACACCAGCCCCATACGATACTTGGCATTGCTTTGCGCCTTCGCAATATCCTGCGTTCGTCCCGCTGCTTGCAAGTATTCCAGGGTCTCCTGCCATACCTGCGCCAAACTACGTTTGAAATAGCTGCGCTCAAGCTGCGTTTTGAGCGCGTCGGGAATCTCATCGAGAGTTTCGTAATGGCTATACAGCGCAAATAGTTTGTTAGCCCGCATCGGAAACAGCAGCCCCTTCTTCAGTACCTGCACCCGCGCGCCAGTCTCAAACATATCACCGGCCGGGGCGTATGCCATGTCATGGATGCCAGCCTGTTGCAGCAGCGTCTTCACCGCATCGGTGGCACCGGACTCGACCGTGCATTGGTTGATCGAACCGGTCAAAATAAAATCGGCGTCCATCGCAAAGGCCGCCGCCGCCGCTGTTGGCGTACCGATGCCGCCAGCTAACCCCACACATACGGGTTCCTGATAGTGGTATTGATCGACAATGGACTGTCGCAGCAATTGCATCGCTGGCAAAAGGATAGTCGGAATGCGTCCATCGGTATGACCGCCAGAGTCGGCTTCGACGCAAATATCGTGACTCATCGGCACCTGTTGCGCCAACGTTGCCTGCTCGGCAGTGATGGCCCCCTCTTTGCGCAACGCTTCGACAAGGTAGGCGGGGGCCGGGCGCATAAATGCCTCAGCGACTTCTAATCGAGAGACCTTGGCCAGTATCCGGTGAGCGCATTGAATACCCGCCGCACCGCGACTGAGCCCTGTGACGCGAAACAAAACTAAGGCGAGTGTTATTTGCATAAATGCAGCCGCTTCGATATTGCGCACGCCGTACTGTAAATAGAGTTCAACCGTGGCGCGCTCCTGCGCTGGCAGCGCATGATCGGCCAATAGATTCACGCCATACGGCGCACTGTCACCGAGTTGTGTCGCAATAGTCTGAATTGCCGTTTCAATCGTCTTCAGAGCCAGGCCACCCGTGCCCAGATAACCGATCATGCCCGCGCGCGCCATCCGAATAACCAGCGCGGCGGACGCCGTACCGCGGTACATCGCGCCTGCTACGTAGGCGTACTTCAAATCGTAGCGCTGACGAAAAATCTTGCTACCAAGCGATTGCGCCTCGAAGGTGGGTGTTGCAGCGACGATCGTTTCAATCGGTGGCTCCGGGGTGTTGGTCATCGCTACCAGTGTCTCCTCAATCAAGGGAGACTCGGTACGGCGTATCTCATCAACCAATTTGCTTAGCACTGAACCGCCGATACGATTGGGCTCTGCGCCCATTTCTACATAGTCGAAGTGGCCCAGGCCCATCAGGTAACGGATGCTATCGATCCACTGGACTGAACTGGTGATTTGTCGGGCCAGACACGCGGCAACTTGTCCGGGCCGATAGGGGCGGGCGGTCACATTGGCAATAACCGGAATGACCGGGTCAGCGAAAGGTATATCTTTTAAAAAAGTAGCGAATGCCTGTTGCGCATCATGCATGTAACGCGAATGGAACGCTGCACTCACGTTAAGTACGATGCAGCGCACCTTATCAGCATGAAGTGCCTGCACCTCGACCGTGTTGAGGAGCTTTGCCACGGCATCAATCGCGGCCTGATCGCCAGCAATCACCGATTGCGTAGGCGAATTGATATTCGCTAAATCGATGCTGTCGAGCTGATGTTCGCGCAGCAACGCCAGCAGCGCATCAGCGCGCATACCAACGACTGCGGCCATACCGCCACCGTTGGCCTCGCCCATCAATTGTCCGCGCTTTTGGACGATGCGCAGACCAGTCTCGAAATCAAAACATCCCGCCGCATGCAGTGCACAAATTTCTCCAAGACTGTGTCCTGCCAGCGCATCGACGGCTATCCCCTGCTCACGCCAACGGTAATAGCGCAAGACATTGACGACGTACAAAGCGGGTTGGGTGTATTGCGTCAGACGTAAACGATTCTCAGGGTCCGTGACGCACAAAGTATCGATGGCGTATCCAAGAATGGAGGATGCGATTGCCGTCCATTGCGGATAAGCGGCAAACAGATCTTTTCCCATCCCTTTATATTGCGCGCCCTGGCCGGGAAAAAGTAATACGTTCATGAAGGTCTCTCTGTTCTGCACATTTTTGCACCAGGCAAAACGTGGTGAAACGGCAAAAGTGTGGCCGAAAAGATAAACGTTAATTAAGATTTTTCTTAACGGCAATGTATTTCCAAGTAGTAACACTCTATTAAATCAACTAAGAAAAATCTGTATTTTGGGACAATATTTATTCCTATATTCGATATGCAATTTGAGAAATATCGTTCTATTTTTATTAATATTTATTGGCGGATAATATGGAAAACAATCTTTTTCCCGAAAAAAAACGTGATCAATCAGCGCTACGCGATACTCCCGCTGCCGGTGACGATATAGCGATTATCGGTATGGCATGCCGCTTCCCCGGTGCACCAAATTACAAGGTGTTCTGGGATAACCTCAACAATGGGGTATCGAGCATCGCGGAAATCCCTGATGAACGTTGGGACAAGGAAAAATATTACGCCCCGGTCAACGCCGAGAACGCCCATACCAGCGTGAGCAAATGGGGTGGCTTTATCGATGATATGGATTGTTTCGATCCCGCCTTCTTCCATATCTCGCCGCGTGAAGCCGAACTGATGGACCCGCAACAGCGGATCATGCTCGAATTGAGCCAGAGCTGCATAGAGGATGCCGGATATAACCCCAAAGAATTATCAGGAAGTCGGGTCGGGGTCTATATCGGCGTATGTAATTTCGATTATAAGGAAATACTCGAAAAAACCGTCTGGCCGGCACAAGGACACATGTTGACCGGTACTTACGCCTCCATCATCCCCAACCGGATTTCCTTTCATTACAATTTTTCCGGCGCGAGCCAACCGGTTGACACCGCCTGCTCCAGCGCATTAGTGGCGTTGCACGAAGCGGTGCACGCATTGAAACGAGGCGAGTGCGAATCCGCTTTAGTGGGCGGCATAAGTCTGCTGTGCACTGTCGAAAAATTTGTCTGGACCTCAAAAAACGGCATGCTTTCCGCTGATGGGCAGTGCCATACTTTTGATGAAAGCGCCAATGGCTACGTCCGTGGCGAAGGTGCCGGGCTGATTATGCTCAAACCCTTGCAGCAGGCGATCAACGATGGTGACACCATCCACGCAGTCATTCGAGGAAGCGCAGTCAATCATGGTGGGCACGCACCAACCCTCACATCACCGAACGCATTCTCGCAAGCCAAGGTGATAGTGAGCGCGCATCGTAACGCTAACGTGTCGCCCGATACCATCGGCTACATTGAAGCGCATGGTACCGGCACGCCCAAAGGGGACCCGATTGAGATCAATGGTTTAAAGCGTGCTTTCTCTCAGCTAGCAAAACATTTTGGCACGCCCCTCAACGAGGCAAGCTGCGGCATCAGCGCTGTGAAGACGAATATCGGCCACCTCGAAGCTGCCGCCGGTATTGCGGGATTGATCAAGACATTGTTAGCGATGCGGCACCAGACGCTGCCACCGCTACTTAATCTGAAACAGTTAAACAGTCGTATCAATTTTCAACATAGCCCGTTCTACGTCGTCGGGGAAAGCCAGCCCTGGGCGGTCATCAAGGATGCGCAAGGTGATCCATTGCCGCGTCGCGCTGGCATCAGTTCGTTTGGCTTTGGCGGGGTGAATGCGCACGTTGTCCTGGAAGAATATGTGGCGCCTGCGCGGGTCGCAACACCCGTAAAGGGTCCGGTATTAATCCTGCTGTCGGCACGTAATACAGCGCAATTGATGTTGCAGGCAGCGCAGTTACTCAGCCATCTGGAAGCGCATGACGTCAATCTGACCGATCTGGCCTACACCTTGCAAGCCGGGCGCGAAGCGTTTGCCATACGACTGGGATTTATTGCGCACACGCAAGAAGAATGTAAGGACAAACTACGCGCCGTACTCGCTAATCAGATGGCCGAGCAACAGGTGTATCAAGGACAGGTCAACGACGATGGTAAAGAGTGGGCCGCCACCGAAGATATGGTACAGACGGTGCAGAACTGGATTGCCAAAGGCAATCTGACGAATCTGTTGGGTAAATGGTTGCAGGGAATGGCCGTGAGCTGGCCCGCACTCTACGGCGTAGTCACACCACAGCGCATCAGCCTGCCCACCTATCCGTTTGCAAAAGAACGTTATTGGGTAGCGCAGGTAAATAGCAATACGGCACAGCCCGGACAAGGCGCGCCGTTGCATCCGCTGGTTCACCGTAATACATCGACCTTAAGCCAGCAACGGTTTAGCACCACGCTCAGCGGCGAAGAATGGTTTTTGCGTGACCATGTCGTCGCAGGCGAGAAAGTCTTGCCTGGGGTAGCGCAACTCGAATGGGCACGCGCTGCATTGGCATTGGCGAACGCGTCGAACGCGTCGGACAGTGCGGGCATCATCGAATCCATCGTCTAAGAACCTATTCAAAATCTTTTTGCCAATGAGGCTGAAATTATGTATTTTGTTTAAATGCGAAAAAAATACCCAAGCGATATAAGCCGCGAGATGTTTGAACAGATAGCGCCGCTCTTGATGAGTGCTCGGAAGCGAACGAAGCCACGGAAAATTGATGTGTACGACGTATTTTGCGCGATTCTGTATCTACTTAAAAGCGGGTGTCAGTGGGATATGATTCCAAGCGACTTTCCGAAGAAGACCACGGTGTATTACTACTTTCAACTATGGAAAGAGAAGCCGTCGGAAGATGGACTAAGCCTGCTTGAGCAGGCTTTAAAAAAATGTAGTTGGCGTGGTCCGCATCAGCAATGGACGGAGCGCGTTGACCACGTTCGTCATCGTTGATGCGCAAAGTGTTAAAAATACGGATACGGCAAAGTACAAGGGATATGACGCCGGTAAGAAAGTATCGGGTATCAAGCGCCATATTGCGGTTGATACCCAAGGCTTACCGCATGCGATTTCAGTGACAACGGCCGATGTGACGGATAGAAAAGGCGCTTTGGAAGCGCTGAGACGACACAAAAAATCATTATCCAAAGTCGTTAATATGCTAGCCGATGGAGGGTATACCGGAGAGCCTTTTGCCGATGGCGTACGCGAAATATTGGGAGCATCCGTGAGCATCGCCAAACGCAATGAGCTTCATACCTTTGCTGTGATGCCTCAGCGTTGGGTCGTGGAACGCTCTTTTGCATGGCTTGAGAAATGCAGAAGGCTGTGGAAGAACTGTGAACGTCAACTTAACACCAGCCTTCAGTTCGTCAATTTGGCATTTCTCGTTTTGCTCTTGAAAAGATGTTGAAAAGATTTTGAATAGGTTCTTAAAAGAGGTGACGTGGCTACGGCCCCTGAAGGTAGCGACATCGCTGGAAGTCCACATCACGTTAGAAGTACAAGAAGACGGCGACATCACCTTTGACATCTTCAGCACGCAGGATGACGCTGTCCAGATATATAGCCAGGGGCGCGCCGAACTACTTGAAACGACCGTAGCAGAAGCGCCGCGGATCGATGTAGTCGCTGCGCGCCAGCAATGCACAGAGCACTTAACGCAGGCCGCCTGTTATCCGCTGTTTGCCAAACAAGGGGTCACGCTTGGGGCCAGTTTTCAGGTATTAAATGCCCTGCAAACGGGGGCGGGTATCGCCGTAGGATCGTTATCTGTTCCTGGGCAAGCTGCGCCGGGCTATACCTGGCTGCCGAATCTGGTGGACGGTGCAGCACAGACCGGCGTGTGGCTGGCGTCCGATGGCGCAGTGGCGTTGCCGTTTGCCGTGAACCGCGTAGAGCAGTGGGGCGTGTTGCCGCTTGAAGATGCATGGGTAGTAGCAAAGCCAGCCGCTAACGACAGCCGCGCAGTGCGCAAGCTCGATATCGTGATCGCCCACGCTGATGGACGGATAGCGTTGCGGCTAAGCGGCTTTAGCGTGCGCGCCTATGAGGTAAAAGCACCCGCCGAGACAGTATTACTGGCATCACAATGGTCGGTACAAGCGCTGCCATCGTCAGCGATAGCAATACCGCCGACGGGGTCAAAATATGCCCTGCACAGAATTCTGTTGGCTGACATGGGTGAGCCCGACAATGCAACGATAATCGATCACCTTGCAGCGGCGTTGCCTGACACCCAATGCACCCGTTTGATGGCAACCGGTACGCTCGCTGTGCGCTACACGCACTATGCGCAGCAACTACTTGAGCAGCTACAGCGCGATGTCGTCGCGCATCCGGGCAAGCCGATGCTGATCCAGTTAGTGACGCCCAATGACGGCGAGGCCGCAGTGCTGCAAGGCTTGGGCGGGTTGTTGCGCAGCGCGCAGCAGGAGTATCCACAGCTATCCATCCAAATGATGGCGATGGAGGCCGATGTCTCAGCGTCATTGCTGGCACAACGGCTGCAAGCGGAGGCGGTGTTGCCCACGCCTGTCGTGCGCTATGTCGAGGTACAGCGCGAGGCACAGCGCGAGGTTGCTGCTTTAGCCTTGCTGGAGACGACGGACGTCGCTGTGCCGCCGTGGCGCGATGGCGGCGTCTATCTCATCACCGGTGGTCTGGGTGGTCTGGGACAAATTTTTGCCAGCGCTGCGGCACAAGACCGCAAGCCGGTATTGATACTGACCGGACGCAGCGCACTGACGCCGCTGCTCAACGATCAATTAGCGGCACTGCGTGGATCAGGCGCGCGCGTGGCTTATCACGCTGTGGATGTCAGCGATACGGCAGCGGTAACAGCGCTGGTCGCCAGTGTTGTGGCCGAGTACGGGCAACTCAACGGCGTCATCCATAGCGCCGGTGTACTGCGCGATGGATTATTGGCGACCAAGACCGCACACCAGTTGCGTGAAGTATTCGCATCGAAGGTGGCCGGACTGGCGGCACTGGATCAGGCCACGCGCAATATTGCGCTGGACTGGTTCATGCTGTGCTCATCGATTGCCGGGGTAATGGGTAACGCCGGGCAGACCGACTATGCGTCAGCCAATGGATTTATGGATGCGTATGCGCAGTATCGTCAAGATTTAGTCGCGCAGGGACAGCGGCAAGGTCGCACGGTCTCGGTGAGTTGGCCGCTGTGGGCCGAGGGCGCGATGCAGGTCGACGCAGCCACGCGAGAGCAGATGCAACGCAGCACGGGATTTGTGGCCTTGCCGACGCAAGATGGTCTCACTGCGCTATCTCATGCGTTGACGCAGAACGCCGTCCACGTAGTGGTCGGATATGGCGACAGGACGCGGATGCTGGAACGTCTGCGATTGGCGCGTGCACAGCAAGCGCTGCCAGCGGCGACACCTAAAGTTAACTTGTCTGAGGGGGCCGTCAACGTGCTGCAGACACAAATAGCGCAGGCATTAACAGGATTGATTTCAGGACAATTGAATATTGCATCGGAACATTTGGAGCCTGAGACACCATTGGCTGATTTTGGCTTCGATTCGATCACGCTGACGACGTTCGGTAATACGCTAAATAGCACCTATGGATTGGCTTTAAGTCCGACCATATTTTTTGAATACCCGTCGATTGCGAAGCTATCGAGTTATTTGCTGCGGGAGCAGCGTACGGCGATGGAAAAATCGTTCAAAACAACAGAAGATGCAGCAACCGTAGACGCAGATTCCTCCATCAATACCAATCAACATCCCACGCCAGTGGCGAAATCCGCACCACTTTCGGCACGGTTTCGGCGCGCGCATGTGGCCGTTTCTCCCGCGCCAGCCAACATTGCCGCCGAACCCATCGCCATCATCGGCATGAGCGGCTGCTTTGCCCTGTCTGAGGATGTTGACGCCTTATGGGTAAACCTGATGGCAGAGCGTAATTGCATTACTGAATTGCGCCCGCAACGCTGGGGCAATGCTGCTATACCGACGGTGCGTCATGCGGGAGTGATTGAGAATATGGACATGTTCGATCCGCTCTTCTTCGGCATATCGCCGCGTGAGGCACAAGCGATGGACCCGCAGCAGCGCTTGTTGATGACCTATGTGCATAAAGCGATAGAGGATGCAGGCTACTCAGTCCAAAGTCTGTCGGGAAGCGCCACGGCATTGTTGGTAGGGACTGCAAGCACGGGTTATGCCAACTTGCTGGAACAATCGGGCGAGCCGATTGCCGGCCATAGCGCCCCCGGAATCGCTTGCTCCATCGGCCCTAACCGGATGAGTTACTGGCTCAATTGGCACGGTCCGAGCGAGCCGATCGATACCGCTTGTTCAAGTTCTTTGGTAGCAGTGCATCGCGCTGTGGAATTGCTGCGCAGCGGGCAATGCACACAAGCGGTCGTTGGTGGCGTCAATACCTTGTTGTCGGCATCGATACACGAGAGTTTTACCCAGGCTGGCATGCTAGCCCCTGACGGGCGTTGCAAAACGTTCTCAGCGCAAGCAGACGGCTATGTGCGCGGCGAGGGCGCAGGGATGTTATTTTTAAAACCGTTATCCGCCGCCGAGCGCGATGGAGACCATATCTATGGCGTCATCAAAGGCAGCGCCACCAATCACGGCGGGCGCGCCCATTCGCTGACCGCTCCGAATCCGCGTGCGCAGGCCGATCTGATCAAGACCGCGCTGCGGCAAGCGAACGTCGAGC